>JAEYNI010000129.1 GCA_023412635.1 Bacillota bacterium | reverse complement strand
TGTAAAACTCCTTCAGAACCTTTTCACATCTTCTGTCATTAATCCTGGTGGTAAGCTTCCCATCAGAAAAAGTGCCGGCGCCGCCTTCTCCGAACTGTACATTTGTTTCGGTGTTAAGAACTCCTGTTTTCCAGTAGGTATCAACAGTCAGAGCCCGTTCTTCAACCTTCTGCCCCCGCTCAAGGATTATAGGCTTATAGCCGTTCTGAGCAAGTACAAGACCGCAAAAAAGCCCAGCCGGGCCTGTTCCGATAACCAGCGGCTTTCCGGTAAAGGGTCTGCTGCCGGGTAAAAGAGCTTCTTCCTGTATGTCCTCCAGGACTCTTATATCTCCATCCTTAGGTATTCGACAGCTATCCTTAACCTCGCAGGATATGGAGTAAACAAAACGTATGCCAGGTTTTTTCCTGGCATCTATTGATTGCTTTACTATTTTAAAGTTGTTTAAAGATTGCGGTTGTATTCTGAGCTTTTTTGCCGCCTGCTGTTTAAGTTCCTCAGCAGAGTCCTCCAAGCCCAAAATTAAATTTGATAAAAGCAGTTTCATTATTTATGTTCCTTGGTCAGATGGTTATTTATCTACTACTAAAAATTAAAATGCTTATGGTACATCGGTGCTCTTTGTAATCTTAAGATGTACCTCGGTTTCTCCAACCTGAGTGATGTTACTGTTCAAGGTTATTTTAAGGTGGACATTGTGTGTACCCTCATCAAGGTCATCAACATTTATTGTTGCCATTAACTGCTGTGGAGTAACAGCATTGACATCCTCAAGCTTTCCCTTCAGTACTACGGTAACAGGTGAAGTTATTTCATAATTGAGCAGTGCATCTTCAGTTTTCCTGCCTTCTATTGTTATACTGTCAACAGGTACTTCCACAGTGCGTTGGGAAAGTGGAATTATCTCAACACTCACATTAACCTCCCGTGTTGAATTAACAAGCTTTATACCTTCAGGAAGCTGTAATATTATCGGGGTGGTAAAGGACTTTGTCATATTGTCAAGGCTTACGGGAGCTGTCTTGATCTCATTAACCTTTGACATTAAGTCCTTATCACCAGTTATAAGAATATTTTCAGGCTTAACAGTAGAACTTCCTTCTACATAGTCCTTATCGGGATTACCCGAAATTATCGGAATAACTGGTACTCTCTTTCCTACCTCAATTCTAATATCTACAGTAAGCTTTTTGCCAAGTTCGGGGATTTCTATGCCCTTTTTATCGTATACCTTGCATTCTTTCCTAATTTCCAGAGTTTTATTAAGACCAGTAACGTCAACATAAACCTTTACCGAACCCACTGAGTTGATAACCGAATCAAGAGCCTGTATGGAAATAGTATCCGGTGTAGCAGTCTTGGAAATTATCTCATAGTTTGCAGGTAACTTGCCCGAGGTTTCGACCTGAACGATAAACGGATTCTCTTCAATTTTTCCCAGATCAAGCTTTACCGACTTTGGCTTAAGCTCCATATTGTTCTCGCTTATTTTCTCACGTCCCAGATAAACAGGAGAATCCAATGTAATTACCTTATCATCTACACTTTTAACCTTTGATAAATCAAGAGTGACCTCAAAATCAGTATCCTTTATACGGTCAAGAACATCTACCCTGTCCCGCACAGTTATTGTAACGTATTTTTCAGGGTAAGCCTTGTTATTAAGAACAAGTCCTTTTGCACGCAGGCTCTCTTCATTTATTACAGTCAAAGGAACTGTATAATAATTTGTTTTTACAGGGTTTATGGCAAACCAAAGAAATATGGCAAATACTATTGAAAATATTTTTAAAGTCAAATCCTTCTTAAAGAATTCTTTCACTTTGATTTCCCCTTCCAAAGAGACAACTTCTTGTTGACAGTTTTCTTCTCCAGTAAATTTTTGTTAAGAGCTTTTCTCAATATATCAGGTGTCAGATTTCTGGATAATCCGCCGTTAAGAGCATAGGATATCTTCCCTGTTTCTTCCGAAACGACAACCGCAATACAGTCCGATACTTCGGTGATTCCCAATGCGGCTCTATGCCTTGTACCAAGTTCCTTACTAAGATTCGGGTTATCGGTTAACGGCAGAAAACAGGCCGCTGACTTAAGTTTGTTCTCTCGTAATATTAAGGCTCCGTCATGGAGTGGTGTGTTTGGTGTGAAAATATTGAGTATCAATTCAGCACTAACGCTGGAATCGAGTTTTGTACCGGTGTTTATGATTTCTCCGAGCTTGGTCTCCCTTTCAACGACAATAAGAGCTCCGGTCATTGTTCTGGAGAGCTCTGTGGCTGCTTTTACAATTTCCTCAATTGTAAAAGTCGTATTTATTGCGTCATCCTTTTCATCGAATTTGAAAAAGTCTTTAAAGTTACTTCTGCCTATCTGCTCAAGGCCTCGTCTAAGCTCGGGCTGAAACACCACAATCAGGGCAAATCCGGCCAGCTCAATAGTTTTATTGAGAATATAATACAGTGTTCTGAGTTCAAGAGCCTGACTTATAAGCGTCGTAATGAGTATAACAACAATACCCTTTACAAGCTGCCACGCTCTGGTTTCCTTTACAAGCTGAATAAGCTTGAAGGTCAGATAGGAAACAATACTTACATCAACAAGTGATCTAAGTGCTTCCAGCGGCTCCTTAAAGGGGACATAAACCGATAGGAAATCAACTATACTTTTGAGGTTAGAGACAAAAGTATCAAACAAAAAATTCACACCCTTGTAAAAAATGAAGATAATAACAATAAAAATAAAACCAAAAAATTAATAACTGAATAACATCAAAAAAACAACAAATTACACAATAATTTTAATACAAAAATAAACGTACTTAAATGGGTAAAAATAACTAATTTTACTTCCATTTATATTAAAATTTTATACCTACCTAATTGAATGGGTAATAACTAGCCCTGTTCAGGGTAATAAAATAATTAACCGACTATTTTATTTACATATCCCAAAAAACCGACAAACCCACAGAAACAACTGATGTAAGTATAAATGCGGCTGCCAGGATTATAGCAACCCACTTGACCCACCGTTTTTGCATATTATCTCCTATCTACGCGCACAGCGCGAACACAAATTGTAAATGAAATAATAACCTAATCAATATCCCTAATCCAGTCGTCTGCATCTGCGTCACTGGGCATTCTCCAGTCCCCTCTGGGTGAAAGGCTGATGGAACCAACCTTCGGTCCATCGGGCAGACAGGAACGCTTGAACTGCTGACTGAAAAATCTTCTCAGGAATGCCTTCAACCACTTGTTGATAGTAGCTTTGCTGTATTTTCCTTCAAAGGCTTGTCCGGCCATGTAAGAAATTTTTGAAGGATTAGCACCATAGCGTACCATATGATAGAGGAAGAAATCATGCAGCTCATAGGGTCCTACAATATCTTCGGTCTTTTGAGCTATTTCACCTTCAGCATCGGTGGGCAGCAGTTCAGGACTTATAGGTGTGTCCAGAATGCTAAGCAGCACCTTTCTGGTTTCAGCTTCAAACAGATAGTCTGCAGCCCATTGAACCAGATATCTGACCAAAGTTTTTGGTACTCCTACATTAACTGCATACATTGACATATGGTCACCGTTATAGGTGCACCAGCCCAGAGCCATTTCAGAGAGATCCCCTGTTCCAATAACCAAACCGCCTATTTTATTTGCCTTATCCATCAGAATCTGGGTTCTTTCTCTTGCCTGAACATTTTCATAAGTCACATCCAGTATTTCAGGATCATGTCCTATATCTTCAAAATGCTTTAAGCAGGCCTCTTTAATATCAATCTGGTAAGTGGTAACCCCCATTAGCCTCATAAATTCCAAGGAATTGTTCAGCGTATTTGAGGAAGTCCCAAAGCCAGGCATTGTAATAGCATGAATGTTTTTTCGGTCCAACCCCAGTCTGTCATAAGCTTTTGCTATGACCAGAAGCGCAAGGGTAGAATCAAGTCCTCCGGAGATTCCAATTACACACTTATTTATACCAGTATGCTTAAGCCTTTTAGCAAGCCCGGAGGTCTGGATACTGAATATCTCTTCACACCTTGTATTTCTCACGTCGGGATTGGAGGGTACAAAGGGATGAGGATCAATTCTTCTCAGCAGCTTGTCCGTTTCAAGCTCTCTGATATTGAATAAAGCTTTTCTGAAGGAATTCTCTGTAACATCATGGGTAAAACCTGAATTCTTCAGTCTTTCATTTATAAGTCTTTCCAAATCAATATCACATATTATCAACTGCTCATCAAAGGAGAATCTCTTCCCTTCGGCCATAAGTGAACCATATTCGCTTATCAGGGCATGTCCCCCGAATACCAGATCAGTAGTGGACTCGTTAGGCCCTGAGGACGAATAAACGTAAGCCGCAGCGCACTTCGCAGACTGCATATTGACCATACTCTCCCTGTATTCGTGCTTTCCTACTATTTCATTGCTGGCCGACAGGTTAAACAACAGAGTTGCACCATTCACAGCCTGTGCGCTGCTGGGAGGAGCAGGCACCCACAAATCCTCACATATTTCAATACCAAAGCATAGTCCGCTGATATTCTCAGCCTCAAATAAAACATCAGTGCCAAATGGTACGTTGCAACCTAAAAGGTTTATCGTTTCATTCCTCTTCCAAAGGCCCGAACTAAACCATCTCTTTTCATAAAACTCACTATAATTTGGTATATTGGCTTTAGGAACAACTCCTAAAAGCTTACCCGACTTTATGGCAACTGCGCAGTTATAAAGCCTGCTGTTGACAACAAGAGGTACACCTATAATTATAACACAATCCAGCGTTTCTGTTTCTTTCAGTATTGTTTCCAGACCCTTTATTGCTGAATTCTGAAGAGTCTTCTGCAAGAACAGATCCCCGCAGGAATAAGCTGTTACGCACAATTCAGGGAATACTACAAACTGTGCTCCCCTTTTGGCAGCTTCTTTTGATATTTTTATTATTTCCCCGGTATTATAATTACAGTTGGCAACCTTCAGTGTTGGAACTGCAGCTGCAACTCTCACGAATCCATAGCTCATTTCAATCTCCATTCTGCTTCAGTGAGTCGATAATGTTATAAAGTTATAATAAAGTTTATGAAAATTAATATTGTTAACCTATATATCACTCCTTAGTTTATCATATTTTTATGTTTTTTTATACTAATGTTGACATATTCATAAAAAATATCGTTATATATATTCCACTAAACTTCATTTCTGATATTGTACATGCCTCTTGAGTTACCATATTTATTTATAAAGAATTTTTTATTACTCACAATAGTTTTCAGGCAATTGGTAAACTTATCTATTTCAGAAGGAGTGTTATATAATCCGAAACTTGCTCTCACAAGTCCCGGGAATAGTGCTTTTTTCTCGGCGATATCCTCTATTTCCTTTGCACTGTAACCCAGCAGTCTTTCACAATAGGGATGGGCGCAGAAGAAACCGTTTCTTACAGCAATGCCTGCCTCATAGGATAGGATTGCAGACACCAGGGAATGGTGAACTCCCTCGATAGTGAAAGGAATTACGCCTATGGACGGTTGCTTGTCAGGATGACTATAGAAATGTATGTCCGGAATGCTGCTCATTTTGCCATAGGCGTAATTCAGAAGGCTTTTTTCATGTTCATAAGCATTTCTCATTCCTATTTGATTTAATGTTTTTACAGCTGTAACCATCGCTACAACGCCTATAAGATTGGGACTGCCTGCTTCGCATTTCGCAGGAGCCTCCTCCCACCATATGCGGTCGTGGGTTACCAGTTTAATAGCACTGCCACCCGAACAATATGGCACTCCCTCCTCAAAGGCTGATTTCGGCCCTATCAGCACTCCGCTGCCGTAGGGTGCATATAATTTATGTGCCGAAAAAGACAGGAAATCTATATGCTCATCACTTTCAACAGGCCTCATATCAACAGGCACATGAGGCACCAGCTGAGCCCCGTCCACATGTATCTGAGTCCCGTATTTATGAGCTAATGCCGCCAGTTTGTATATGTCATTCAGATATCCTGTTACGTTTGCCGCACCGGTTACAGTTACAAGTCTGATCCTCCCCTGATGCTTCTTTAGTTTAGCCTCAAAATCATTAAGATCAAGTCTGCCATACTTATCTATTTCAATATATTCTACCTTGAATTTTCCCCGCCAGGGCAGATCATTTGCAGCATGCTCCATCCAGGTGGAAATGACTACCTCTCTGCCATCAGTTTGCTGACTCATGGAGCAGGCCAGAAGGTTTATGGCTTCGGTAGTGTTTTTTGTATAAATTATTGCCGCGTCCTTATGAGCTTTTACAAACCTTCTGATAATTTCTCTTCCTGCTTCATAGGTATCGGTAGAAATAGTGGACTTATAGCCTTTTCCTCTATGGGTTGAGGAATACCACGGCAGAAAACCGCGGATTTCCTTTTCCACTGAAATAAAAGCCGGGGTGGTTGCAGCATTATCAAAATTTATTCCGGTGGAATATGTACCGTTATCGAGAGGAACCAGCGAGTTCACTCCAACAACCATATTTCTGAAATTATATTTATTATGATTTGCAAAACTGTTTTGTTCAGGCATATAATAAACCTCAAAAAGTACTTTACTATAGTATATTTTTAGGTTTTCAAACTGTTACCTGAAAAAAGGCTCATGATTTGACCACAACGACCCCTCTTTCCGATAAGATAAGCAAGGACTTGAAAAAATTGGGGTTTAAGTTCGTCGGCTCGACAATTATTTATGCATTTATGCAAGCTACAGGCATGGTCAATGACCATATTACCGAGTGTTTTGTTTATGAGACAATAAAAAAACTGCCATGAACACTGTCTCCTACAAAGGAGCATTCCATACATGGCAGCTTTCTATTATGTCTTAATTATTTTTTCTTACTTCTTACTTCTTACTTCCTACTTCTAATTTCCAACATCCAACTTCTAGCTTCTAGTAAGGCTCTCCAGTCTTTCAACCACCTTCTGGTACATGTCCTTATACTTTTCTCTTTTTGCCTTCTCTTCTTCAATAACCTTAGGAGGAGCTTTTGCCACAAAGCCTTCATTATTGAGCTTTCCTTCGACTCTCTTCAGCTCGCCCTCGAGATTTGCCTTTTCCTTGTTTAATCTCTCAATTTCCTTCTCAATATCAATAAGTTCATCAAGAGGTATAAAGATTTCGGCTCCGGCAATTACAGTTCCCACAGCATCTGCAGGGATACCTGTCTTGTCGGCCTGAACTGCAACCTCGGATGCGCTGGCCAGTCTCTGGAAGAAGGAGGTTCCCTCAAGGAGGGTTGTTCTTTCAGCTTCTCCGTCTGCAACAAATATCATTTTGGCCTTTCTTGAAGGCGGAACATTCATTTCAGCACGTATATTTCTGGTACTTCTGACTGCATCCATTATCATATTCATCTTGGCTTCATCAGCGGCAAAATTCAATTCATCACTGTAAACAGGCCATTCTGAAATCATAATGCTTCTGCCGTCATTAATAAGATGAGTATAAATTTCTTCGGTAATAAACGGCATATACGGATGGAGCAGCTTCATGGCATTACCCAGTACATAGTTCAGGACATACTGAGCTTCCAGCCTTCCTTCGCTTTCTCTGTCATAAAGTCTCGGCTTAACCATTTCAATATACCAGTCGCAGAATTCTTCCCAAATGAAGTCATAAACCTTTTGCAGACCTATTCCCAGCTCAAATTTATCAATATTTTCAGTTACTTCCCTTGTAACTGTGTTTATTCTGCTCAATATCCATTTATCTGCAACAGTAAACTTGTTCCGGTCTACCTTGCTGAAGTCTAGATTCTCATCAAAATTCATCAGAACGAACCTTGAGGCATTCCATACCTTGTTTGCAAAGTTTCTTGAGGACTCAACCTTTTCAGTTGAGAATCTCAGGTCGTTTCCAGGAGAGTTGCCTATTGTCAGGGCAAAGCGCAGAGCATCGGTTCCATACTGAGCAATTACCTCAAGGGGATCTATACCATTTCCTAAGGATTTACTCATTTTTCTTCCCTGTGCATCCCTTACGATACCATGTATGAAAACATACTTGAAAGGCTCCTGCTGCATATGTTCCATACCTGAGAATATCATTCTGGCTACCCAGAAGAAAATGATATCATAGCCTGTTACCAATACATCTGTTGGATAGAAATACTTTAAGTCCTCGGTTTTATCAGGCCAGCCCAATGTTGAGAACGGCCACAAAGCCGAACTGAACCAGGTATCAAGAGTATCAGGGTCCTGTTCGATTCTGCTGCTTCCGCACTTCGGGCAAACATCGGGATCACTGCCCTGAACCATCATATGTCCACACTCAAGACAGTAGTATGCAGGAATCCTGTGTCCCCACCAGAGCTGTCTTGATATACACCAGTCCTGGATATTTTCCATCCAGTTGAAATATATTTTTGAGAATCTCTCGGGAACAAATTTTATTGTTCCATTTCTTACAACATCTATAGCAGGCTCAGCCAGCGGTTTCATACGAACATACCACTGTTTTGAGATAAGAGGCTCAACAACGGTTCTACATCTCTGACAGGTACCTACATTGTGGGTATGCCCCTCAACCTTTACCAGCAGGCCCAGCTTTTCCAGATCCTCAACCATTTTCTTTCTGGCCTCGTATCTGTCCATACCTTTGTATTGTACGGCATTGTCATTCATTATAGCATTATCGTCCATAATCCTTATCTGAGGAAGGTTATGTCTCAAACCAACCTCATAGTCGTTGGGATCATGAGCAGGAGTTATCTTAACACAGCCTGTTCCAAACTCCTTATCAACATAGGAGTCGGCAATTACAGGTATCTCCTTGTTTACCAAAGGTAAAATCAGAGTCTTTCCCACAAGATGAGTATATCTTTCATCCTCAGGGTTTACAGCCACAGCAGTATCGCCAAGAAGTGTCTCAGGGCGGGTTGTTGCAATAATTACAAATTCGTCGCTGTCCTTTACAGGGTATTTTATGTGCCAGAAGTGTCCGGCCTGTTCCTCATATTCAACCTCTATGTCAGATATTGAAGTGTTACATTTTGGGCACCAATTTGTAATTCTTTCGCCTTTATAAATAAGACCTTTTTCGTAAAGCTTCAGAAATACCTCCTGAACAGCTTTGGAAAGTCCATCATCCATGGTGAAGCGTTCGCGTTCCCAGTCACAGGAGCTTCCCAGCTTTTTAAGCTGTTCAACGATTCTGCCTCCATATACCTTTTTCCATTCCCAGGCCTTTTCAAGGAATTTTTCACGGCCCAGCATATCCTTTGTGATACCTTCCTTTGCCATAGCATCAACGATCTTTGCCTCGGTAGCTATACTTGCATGATCGGTGCCCGGAAGCCATAAAGCGCAGAAACCCTGCATTCTCTTTGTTCTGATAAGTATATCCTGCAAGGTATTGTCAAGGGCATGTCCCATATGGAGCTGTCCTGTAATATTCGGCGGTGGTATTACAATTGTATACGGCTTTTTGTTGCTGTCAGGAACAGCATGGAAATACCCCTCTTCCATCCATTTGGTATATAGCCTGTCCTCAACCTGACTTGGGTCATATTGTTTTGCTATGTTCTGTTGTTCGTCCATATTAGCCTCCATGAGCCACCATTGTGGCCAAAAAATGTAATGTA
>JAEYNI010000121.1 GCA_023412635.1 Bacillota bacterium | reverse complement strand
TAGCCTCCATATACTTCAGCAGGTCGTCTGTAGTAGCCGGTGGCTGCTTCATTAATCCCTTGTTGTACATAAACAACTGAGTTTCAAAGTAAACCGGAAGCTGGTATATCTGATCCTTGTAAGTAGCAGCATTGATAGTCATAGGTATTAGGTCTGCCATATCTTCTTTAGTAATAAAATCTGTTACAGGGGCCAATATACCCATCTGAGCAAAAACTCCTGTTTTGTCATGTGCGAAGAAGTACATGTCTGGTGCGCTATTAGGATCATTTCCGACCAGCTTTAAAGCGTCTGACATCTTCTCCTTACGTTCAACTTTAACTTCAATTGCAGGTGCAAGCTTATCCAGTTCGGCCTGCAGTCCGCTGGCAATCCCCTTATCAGTTTCATGCCAGATTGTAATTTTTACCGGTTCGTCAACAACCTGACTGTTTTGTGTCTGGGTGCCTGAACCTTCTGCAGCAGTTGATGAGTTTATAGAGTTTGTGGAAGTGGTTGAGTTCCCACACCCTGCAATTGCTGTGGAAAGTATAAATACTGACAAAATGATAGAAATAAATCTTTTCAAGTAATTTCCTCCTTATCTCAGGAAAACGTTTCACTAACCCATTTGTTAGATTTGCACAATTTTTATCTATGTTTTCCTCTATTTACCATCATTATAGCTATAATAATGCAATAAAGCAATAGATTTTTCTATTTGCTCTTGATTTATTTAGGAAAACGTTGTACTATACAAGTATGATTTTTTAATTGTAAATATGACAATTTAATTAATGTAGATAGAATAACTTGATTTCAAGGAGTGGGTTGCATGTCAACAACTATAAAAGATGTAGCAAGAGAGGCAGGAGTATCAATATCGACTGTATCTAAAGTAATAAATAAGTCCTCTACTATTTCACAGGCTACTATTGATCGGGTAAATGAGGTAATGAGAAAGTTAAACTACTATCCCAACCAGAACGCAAGCAATTTTGCAAGGCAATCAACCCGTAACATAGTATTCTTAACGAGACTTGAACGTAATGTTGCTTTTTCGAATCCACATATGTTTGAAATTATGTGTGGTGTGCAGAAAGCTCTATCTGATAGAAATTATAATCTAAGTCTCATGAGTATAAACACTGACCAGGAAGAAAAAGAACTTATAAAAAGAATCATTGCTCAAAAAAGCGCAGACGGTATTATACTACATGGTTCAGTTATCAACAGAGAGCTTCCTTCCCTTCTGGTAAGCTCAAACTTTCCTCATATAATAATTGGAAGGCCGGAATTTGAGAGTCAGCTTTGCTGGATTGACACAAACAATTATCTCTCAGGAGAAATTGCAGCTAATCACTTGCTTGATTACGGGTATCGCAGTATTGCTTTTATTGGAGGACATGAGAGTGATATGATCTCTATGCACAGGCTTCAAGGCTTTCAATGTGTCATGGAACAAAAGAATATCTCTGTTAATAGGGACTTAATCCGGTTCGGAGATTCAACTATGGAGTCAGGATACCGACAGATGAATGAAATGCTCGATAATAAGCTGTACCCCGAAGCCGTTATATGCGAGAGTAACAGTATAACCTTGGGTGTAGTTAAGTCAATAAATAAACATGGTCTCTCTATTCCAGATGATATTGCCATAGTCACTTTTGACGAGTATCCTTTTTCACACATTATAGAGCCAGCACCAACCGTTGTTAATATAAATGTTTTTGATATGGGAATACAGGCGGGCTCCACACTGATTCGGAAAATAAAAAATCCGTCTCTGCAGGTTCAGAGTTATACTACCCTGCCTGAACTTATTATAGGGAAGTCAACAAATGGAAGAGTTTAGTGCCTTTCTGTCCACAGTCACATTTTGCTATCATAAGCTACAGCCTCTTCTTGTGGATAATATTTATGGTGGTTTCAACAAGTAATCCCCATATATATAGGTATATCCACAGCTTTATTCACAAAATATAGGTATTCTGTGGATACAGCTTACTTTTTCGCTTTATTAATCCACAGAAATTACACATAATCTACACCTTTTTGTTTGTAACTTTACTGTGGACAACCTGAATATTTCCTGAATATTTTATCTACAAGAAAACCCCATATATATGGGGTTTTCAACAGTATTATTCACAAAATATAGTGTTTCTGTGGATAACTTAAATTAATTCTAACAAGATATCCACAAAATCACCCTGTTATACACAGTAAAGTGTGGGTAATTAGTCCTACTTGTCCATATAACCTTTATACTGTGTTGCTCCTTAAACCGTTAAATAACCTTTACATAAAACTTACGGCTTCTGGGACCATCAAACTCACAGAAATATATACCCTGCCAGGTACCCAGTACAAGTCTTCCACCTTCAACAATAATGTACTGGCTGCTGCCAACGGCACTTGCTTTCAGATGTGCCGAGCTGTTGCCCTCCATGTGCCTGAATTCCGCCCTGTCCGGATAAGCCTTGTCCAAGCCCAGCAGCATGTCCCTGACCACATCAGGATCAGCATTTTCATTGATAGTTATTCCAGCTGTAGTATGGGGGCAAAATACCAAAACAGCGCCGTCTCTGCTTTCGCTTTTTGCAAGTGCCTCCTGGACTCTGCCTGTTATGTTATAGAAGTTCTGTCGTTCAGTTTTCAAATTGAATTCAAAAATCATAAAGCTTCACCTCAACCTTTTCATTTATTTCAATAAAATCATGTCCCACCTTACAATCAAAGGCCAGCACGTTGACATTATTATGAGCTGCCAGACTTAAAGTTTCTGCAAACTCCCTATGGGTAACTGCGTTGGGCGTAAAGCTGCTCACACCCTTCATCTGAATAACAAACACAATATATGCCTTGTAGCCCTTTCCAGCACATTCAATCAGCTCTTTAATATGCTTTACTCCTCTCTCAGTGGGAGCATCAGGAAATAACGCTACATTGTTTTCCTCAAGGGTTACACCTTTAACCTCTATAAATATCTTATCCTCTTCTGTCTCAACATAAAAATCAAACCTGGAATTCCCGTATTTAGCTTCAGGCTTGATTAGAATAAGATTATTGAAAAGCTTACCTTTAACAAGCCATTCATAAAAAATCTTATTTGGAACCTGACTGTCCATATTTACAGGCCTGTTGTCTTTCATTACTCCGATAAGGTCATATTTTGTTTTTCTGGACGGTTTGTCAGCCTCCTGTACAAAAACCGTTACACCAGGGCTCAGAAGTTCCTTGCACCTACCTGTATTCTTTACATGACAAACCTCTTCTCTGCCATCCAGTTCAATAAATGCAATAAACCTGTTGGGTCGACTTATAAAGCGTGCACTTTTTATGTTCCGGTAAATCAATAAATCCTCCGTAAGGTACATTTGTTAATAATATATTCAGCTAATATTATAACAATAAAACTTAAATTCAACGACTCAAATAGTTAAATTTGCTTAAGTAATGTTTTATCTTAAAAAATTTTGGGTATAAAAATTAACAGGTCTGGATAAATGTATATATGTAACTCTATATTGGTAAGCACGTTTATACTCGTTTATATGACGGGCAATACCTTATAAACGGATATTCTTAGCTTCCATATGAGATTCTGAAAAAATAGCGAGGGAGATTTGATTATGAAAAATGAGGTTTCTTTTTTCCGTTGTAAAAATTGCGGAAATATGGTCGCATTAATAAAGAATGGCGGAGGTACTCTTGTCTGTTGCGGAGAACCAATGGAGAAGCTTGTTCCCAATACAACTGAAGCTGCTGTGGAGAAACACATTCCTGTTTCCTTGAGAAGTAATGGAAGTATTAATGTTGAGGTTGGTTCAGTCCCACATCCAATGATTGATGTTCACTATATTGAATGGGTTGCAGTGGTGGGTGATGAAGGTCTTGAAATAATTTACCTGCATCCGGGTGATGATCCGAAGGCCATTCTGAGTGACAAGAAAAATGCTGAAGTTTATGAATACTGCAATATTCATGGTCTTTGGAAAGGTGAAGTAAAATAGTAAAATAGAAGTGAAAAGAGGGCTTAACCGGCCCTCTTTTCTTTATGGGAAATAATAAACTTTCCTGTTTATCAACATCTGAATTATCAGTATTATTAATACCCGTTTCCGCCACTCTTCTCCTTGTTTGCTATTGCTACAGAAGCACTTGCTCCAATCCTGCTGGCACCTGCTTCTATCATAGCTTTGGCTGTTTCATAATCTCTTATTCCACCGGAAGCCTTAACTCCCATTGTGGGCTTCACAATATCTCTCATAAGCTTTATATCTTCTACGGTGGCTCCGCCGGTACTAAAGCCCGTCGAAGTCTTTACAAAATCTGCTCCGGCTTCTTTACAAATCCGGCAGATTAACCTCTTCTCTTCATCGGTTAATAAACAGGTTTCAAGAATAACCTTTACAAGTGCTTTACCCTTTGCTGCCTGAACAACAGCTTCAATGTCCTTCTTAACATAATCAAAATCGCCTGATTTAACTGCACCCACATTTATTACCATGTCAACTTCCCTTGCACCGTTTTCAATAGCCTCGGTTGCTTCTGCAGCTTTAATAGCGGATGTTGTAGCACCCAGAGGGAAACCTATAACGGTACACACTTTAATCTTACTATCCTTTAAAAGCTGACTGCATAAGCTGACATAACAAGGGTTTACGCACACTGATGCAAAGCCATACTCAACAGCCTCACCGCAAAGCTTTTCTATTTGCTCTTTTGATGTTTCGGGCTTCAGAGCAGTATGATCTATCAAACTTGCAATATTCATATTAACCTCCCACGAGCCGACCTAGCGGCACAAATTGTAATGAAATATTGTTCACTCCCCTATCACTGTAAGACAAATAAAGGAGGATTGTATAAAACCTTAACCATACTTATTATCACTAATTATTCAGTAAAATTCAAGGTGAAAAAGCATATTTGTCGGTCGACCCCTCGCTTTATGTTTTCATACCAATTTTAATATAAATTAATAAAGAATAAAAAAATAGGTTAGTCGCCATCGACTAACCATGTAAAGGGGGTCAAAATGTATTTTGTGAGGTCAATATTATATTTGCCAACAAATGAATTAATTATACAAATATTCTGGAATTTTTATATATCAAATAATTTTGCCGCCTTGTGTAAATAATATTTTTAGCCAGTGAAATCATTAAAACTGAAAAATTATGAGGTGCAGTGATATGGAACTCCAAAATAACATTATAAATTTTGAAAGTCTAAATGACAAAAATACTCTTGAAGTTGTACAAAACAGACTCAAACCAGGTGAAACTCTTATCCTTGATATCGGGAATAACTACTTCCATCAGACAGATAAAATCTATGACATTTTATCAAAGAACGGGTATTATGTTAGAAAAACAATAGTCAACGGACGAAACCAATTGCTTGTTTCCTATGAAGACAACAAGCATCAGATGTACTGATACTATTTTAGTTTAGTATGTCTTTAAAGCGGAATGCCGGTATCACGCTTGATTTGCATGATACCGGCATTAATTTAATACACTTTGAGGATATATAATTAACAATGTTTTAGCAGGTAGTGCTACTACTTATTAAGTTCATATATACTTTGGGGCACAAAAACCTCCAGAAGTTTATTTTTAAATTCAATTTCAGCAGGGAAGAGCTCTGATTTTTCACCATCCACAGTGAGGGCTATTGGTGACTTGCTTGTCAGCTCACACCTTTTTGCCTTTAAAATAATCACATTTTTATCATTTACTGATTCTTTACTCAAAACCTTAAAGAAAATACTTGCAAGATTTATGTTAGAACATTTTTTTACCAGTATAATATCCATGTATCCATCGGTAAAATCGGCGTCATTCAGTAGATTCGGGAAACCCGCTGCCTGCTTTCCGTTAACAATCAGGAATAATATAAATTTGCCTTCAATAATCTGCTCATCTGCAGTAACTTTTAAATCAAAACTTTTTATGTTGGTAACCTCAGACAGACCTTTAAGGTAATAGGCAAAAGGCCCGAAATTCTTCTTAAGTTCACTGTTTGTGCTGAAAGAGACATCAACAAAGTTACCGCCGGCAAAGGTACTTAAAAAGTAATGTGAATTGTTTATGCGTCCCACATCGCATAAGAGAGTTTTCCCATCAAGAATGATATTCAAGCTTTCATGTAAGGAATTTATGCCAAGACATTTTGCAAAATCATTACATGTTCCCGAGGGTATAACCCCAATAGGCATCTTTATGTCATTATCCAACAGGATATTTGCTACGAAATTTATAGTACCGTCTCCGCCTGACGCAATTACAAAATCATATATTCCTGATTTCAAGGCACTGATAAGATAATCATTACTAGCATCAATAAGCCGGTAAGGCTGAACAAGAATACCCTTTTTTTGAAATGTTCCAAGTATGTAATCCAATTCGTTTGGAACCTTGTGACCACCGGAAATGGGATTGTACACAAATAATGCGTTTTTCAAAGCTTTACCTCCTGTATATCATGTACGCCTCGGCAAACTTGTGCGCCGATTTCATATCCAATTAGTGAGATATTTACATTTACAAGCTCTTTTTCTCTAATGATATATCTATACTCCATATTAAATGAATTTAATTATAAAATCAACTGGATAAAAGCAAGAGATGGATATGTAATGGGGAGACAGCAAACTATGTCTGCTGCCAGCCCCTAAATGACGCTAAACTAACCTGTTAACGGTTGACACTTCTCTCAGCCATTTCAATTGCCTTTCTTACCATACTTCCGCAATCTCTTGAAGAAACTGATCCCCAGCCCTCAGCTGAAACTTTATTGTAGACTCCAAGTTCTTTGGCGATTTCCTCTTTTAGGGCTTCTGACATTGCACTCTTACGTCTACTCATAGTTAGTGCCTCCTTTTTAGGCATTTTTACTGTGTAACAATTATCATCGGAGTAAGCCCCAACCGCTTTTTCTCCTCAAATCAATACACTTTTATGCCTAGATATATTTTAGCGTTCACAAATATTTTGCCACCATGTACAAAAAAATATAAAGGTAATTGTTTTCACACTATCCACAATATACACATACTTTTTTTGATATTATTTTTATGACCCACAATATATGCTAATAATATTATGTTGGAATAACAATATTTTGTAGACAGGATTTAATTAACAAAAACTTATAAAACCTTATGTACTTATTCACATTTTGTACCCCTTTTGTGGATAACTGCGTGAGGGACTTTTTAGTTACAACACTTGATATATCAGCGTTCCAACGTATTTATTTTTTATTAGTGTGTATAACTTAAAAAAACTGTGGATAATACAATGTTTATCCACAGTTTTTTTCACGCCATAACCTTAAGACAGGTTAATCTGTATTCATTTAATTATTCTATATTCATACTAATGTCTACCGAGTTTGCAGAGTGAGTTAATTTTCCTATTGAAATTATATCCACGCCAGTTTTTGCTACTTCATAAATAGTTTCCTCTGTAATATTTCCAGATGCCTCAACCAACGCCCTTTTATTAATCAATCCGACTGCTTCTGTCATTTTCTCATTGGACATGTTGTCTAGCATAATAATATCAGCTCGGCAGTCCAGAGCTTCCTGAACCTCCTCCATGGATTCCACCTCTACCTCAATCTTTACGGTATGGGGAATACTTGTTCTTACACGGTTGACAGCGTTAGTTATACCTCCCGCTGCCGCTATGTGATTGTCTTTAATAAGAACTCCGTCAGATAATGAGTATCTATGGTTGGAACCTCCACCGGCACTTACTGCGTACTTCTCCAGAAGCCTTAATCCAGGTGTTGTTTTTCTTGTATCAGTAATCTTGACAGGTAAATCCTTTACCTTCAGTACATATCTATTTGTTATTGTAGCTATTGCTGAAAGGCGCTGTAAAAAGTTTAATGCCGTCCTTTCACCTTTCAAGAGTGCTCTTGTAGGTCCACTGACTCTTGCAATAACTTCTCCTAATTTAACACTGTCACCATCTTTAACCAATGCAGTAAAATCAACTCTGCTGTCCAGCATTTCAAAAACGAGCTTAGCAACGTCAAGACCTGCTATAACTGCGTCTTGCTTTGCCAGAAACTCAGCATTAGAAATATGTCCCTCACTGATTATATTATCGGTTGTAATATCTCCTAAAGGCATATCTTCCTGCAAAGCACTCATAACTAGATCGTGTAGATAAAATTTATCAAGCCTCATATTAACCTCCACAAATGTTCAATGTTTATTATTACCTGAAATTTATATATTTACTGTCTTTATCTAAAACTTTTACTATGTTCCTATTCCAATTCACATCATCGGTTTTATTAAAATCTGATCTGAAATGCGCGCCTCTGCTCTCTTTTCTTTCTAAAGCAGCTTCTATTACCAGAGTTGCCACCGTTAGCATATTGGCTACCTCAAGCTTGATGAGGCTGAAGCCTTTTATATTGTCAAATCTGGTATAGATACTTTTAATTATATTCTTAGCACTTTCAAGTCCCTGTTCGTTTCGGATTATACCAACATATCTGGTCATTGTATTCTGAATTTCTTCTTTCATCCCTTTTAGTATACTATCGAGGTCCTGGTTTATTTTGAAATTCATTTGAATACCTATGTCTCCCAAGGAAATGTCAGTTTCATCTTCTGATATCTTTCTGGCTATCTTTCTACCGAAGACCAGACCCTCCAGTAAGGAGTTGCTCGCTAATCTGTTTGCCCCATGAATACCGGTACAGGCCACTTCACCACAGGCATAAAGCCTCGGTATATTGGTTTGTCCATTAACATCCGTTCTAATCCCGCCCATACAGTAATGTTCCGCCGGGGCTACCGGAATATAATCCTTTGAAATATCTATTCCGTACTCCAGACAGGTTTTAAATATATTTGGAAACCTGTTTTCAAGGTATTCCCGGCTCTTAAAGGTAATATCAAGATAAACATTTTTTGAACCTGTCAGGAACATCTCCTGGAATATTGCTCTGGAAACTACATCTCTCGGAGCAAGTTCCATCAGTTCATGGTATTTCTGCATAAATCGTTCGCCGTTAGAATTCCTAAGTAATGCACCTTCACCACGTACTGCCTCTGAAATAAGAAAGCTTTTATCTCTGGGGTGATAGAGGACAGTTGGATGAAACTGTACAAATTCCATGTCCATCGCTTCGGTGCCGGCTCTTAGACACATACCTATACCGTCACCGGTTGCTACTTCCGGGTTTGTTGTATGTGAATAAATCTGACCAAATCCACCAGTTGCAATAACAGTATTTCTGGCATTAAAAAACACTATTTTTTCAGTTACTTCATTGAAAACTAATACACCTTTACATTCACCGTCTTTAACAATTAAATCAGTAGCAAAATGTCTCTCATATAATGCGATATTCTTTCTTTTCTGAGCTTCCTCAATAAGCTTGTCGCAGACTTCCTTACCTGTTGTATCTCCTGAATGAATTATTCTGTTAACACTGTGAGCACCCTCACGAGTGAGAGACAAGTGCTTTCCGCTTTTATCAAAGTTAACACCAAGACTACAAAGGTTTCTGATATTTTCTGCGGCTTCCTCTACCAGAACCCATACACTTTCATCATTACAAAGTCCAGCTCCTGCAAAAAGTGTATCCTTGAAGTGAAGTTGAGGTGAGTCGTTCTGTTCATCAAGTGAAACAGCTATTCCTCCCTGCGCAAGGACAGAATTGCTAATATCCAGCGTTTCCTTTGTTATAATACCTATCTGATAGCTTTCGGGTATCTCAAGCGAGGTATAGACACCTGCTATTCCACTGCCGATTATAACAACATCTACATTTATAACTTCAATATTTATCCTTTTATCCTCTTCATCCATATGCTCTCCCTATGCTCCCTCCAAAAACCCCACACGCAGCTTATTTTGCCACCATTAACATTCTATTAAGAGAATGAGATGCACGTTCAATTATTTCTTTCTCAAGGTTTATTTCGTATCTCTTTAATGCTAGTGCATCATGAACACTCTGAAGAGAAGTCTTCTTCATATTAGGGCATATGAGACCGGTTGACATCATATAGAAGGTCTTATTGGGATTGTCTTTTTTCAGTTGGTATAAAACCCCCATCTCGGTACCTATTATAAATTTATCATGATCAGAGTTTTTCGCATAATCTATTATTTGTTTTGTGCTTCCCACAAAATCAGCCAATTCTTGAATTTCGGGCTGACATTCCGGGTGAACAAGCAGTAACGCGTCTGGATGCAGTTCCTTGGACGCTAAAACCTCTTTAGTCCTGATTTTATGGTGCGTAATGCAATAGCCTTCCCAGAAAATAATATTCTTTTCAGGGCACATTTTGGCTACATAACTGCCAAGATTTTTATCTGGAACAAATAGTATGTCCTTTTTGTCTATTGACCTTATAACAGCCAGAGCATTTGAGGAAGTACAACAGATATCGCATTCTGCTTTGACCTCGGCGCTTGAATTTATATAACAGACTACAGCAGCTTCAGGATACTTTTTCTTTGCTTCTCTTAATGCCTCAGCAGTAACCATATCAGCCATAGGACATCCTGCATTAATTTCAGGAAGAAGCACTGTTTTCTCCGGCGATAGAATTTTGGCACTTTCCGCCATAAAGTGTACTCCACAAAAAACTATTGTATCGGCACTATTTGATGCACAATATTGGCTTAGAGCAAAGGAATCTCCTACAATATCGGCAATTTCCTGAACATCATCTACCTGATAACTGTGGGCAACAATTACAGCATTTTGCTCCTCTTTCATTCTATTTATATTGCTAATCATAGTTTGTTTATCCATTACACTACCTCGTATTTTGTTAATTTTTGAACAATGTATTATATATTTGACTTATCCAAAGTTAAAATACTGCATTCATTTTAATACTTATAATTTCCTTTGTAAATGCTTTTATTGCAAAAGAAGTATCATAACGCATAGGTACGATAAAATTCTTTTATATTCATGTAAATTAATGAAATTGTTTCGTCATATTTCCTTTCTTGCCTGCTCTCTGAAAGTACTATATCCTAATGCATTCCAGCTTTTTTTCGCGATGGAGTTTTTAGAAATGAAGTTTAGTTCTACGAACTTTATTCCGTTTTCCCTGAAATAACTACAAATTAGGTTATCTAGTGATTTCATTATCCCTTTACCTCTATATTCCGGCAATACGTACGCGGCTGCTATATATCCGACCTTTCTTATGCTGGATATGGGCAAATGGCATCCTATAATCTCTCCGACAATTATACCAACAACCTTTTCACAATCTTTAGCTATGTATATTCTTCTTTCAGCATTATTAATAAAACTTGCTAGGTGCTTGCTTATATTTACAACAGATAGCTCTCCAAAGTCCCAGTATATATCTTTTGTTTCTCTTTGTACAAAGTATGCCAGCTCATTATGTAATTGTGCAACCTCTTTAATTTCACTTAAGTAAGCCTCTCTGTACTCCATATTAACCTCCATGAGCCGCATAGCGGCCACAAAATGTAATGAAATTTGTCTACTCCCATATCCGCTATAAGGCGAATAAAGGAGGTTAATTGGCCATG
>JAEYNI010000105.1 GCA_023412635.1 Bacillota bacterium | reverse complement strand
TGTTGTAGTACAGTGCATCCTGAGTTGCACAGAACATTGCAAAATTAGCGGCAACCTCGGGATTTTTTGTATTTGCTGATACAAGATAACCACTGAGCGGTGCTCCCCAGAACTGAATAGATGCATTGGCATCATTTCCTTCTTTTGCTGACGGCCATACAATAAAATCGGTATCAGCAGCAGCTTTTTCGAGGTTGCCTGTTTCCCATGTAAACATAGCAAGCATTGCTGCTTTGCCTGAAGTATACATTTCAACAGCAGGACCATAATCGATATTTGTAACACCTGGTGCAAAGGCTCCAGCCTGAGCCAGCTTCTGTATTCTTCCCAAAGCATTCTTAACTACAGGATTGCTGAAATCCGTTTTATTATTTGTTAAATCCAGGGCAACCTGAGGATCTTCAGCCATAATCATAGTCTGAAGCATATGCAGATTAGGAGTCCATCCATCTTTTCCGACTATGGACATAGGAACAATCCCCTTAGCTTTTAATGTTTCGCATACCTTTACAAGCTCATCAAATGTTGTTGGAATCTGGATGTTATTTTTTGCAAACACATCCTTGTGATACCACAATCTAGGGGTAAAATATTGATCAGCACCGGGCTGTACGCAATAAAGCTTTCCATTGCTGTCAGGAGTAATAACTTCCTGCATTTTAAATTTCTTATCAAAACCGGACTTTTGCACAAATGGAGCTAAATCCAGAGCATTACCTGCTTCTACAACGACAGAGGAAAGGTTTTGCTCGGAGAACCATACGTCAGGCATATCACCGGACGCGTTATAGGCCTTCAGCTTGTTTGCATAATCCTGACCGCCTCCGCCTAAATCGTACTCAACCTCAACGTTGGGCATTTCCTTTTCAACGTTCACTTTAATGTATTTATCACGAATATTGTTTCTGTTATCATCAGCACTTAAAGACAGGAATTTGATTTTTACCTTTTCATTGTTTTGTTCTGCTGTCTGTGAGGTTTGTGCAGTAACATCTGCAACAGATGCCTCAGCTGCTTTGGTTGAATCGGAAGTCTTTTCGCTGCCACCTCCGCAAGCGGTTAAAGAAAATACCATCGCAATAGCCACAACACCTGATGCAAGCTTTGTTAACTTACTCATTTTCCATCCTCCTTATTTGATAATCAAACTAAGTAAATATGCCTTCCGAAAGGGTTCTGTAACTGTTACAGGTTCATTATATTACTGATGTATACATCTATTGAAGGTAATTTTCTTTGTGGGCAGGTAAAAATATCGGGTATAAATATTTTAGTCGTTAATTTAGTACCGGTATGGATCAATCACTGTTTCTCTCTCTGATTTCCTTTGCGTTTTCATTCCATAGAGGGTTTATTGCCTTGATATATTCATCGGGAGAGTACTTCCCTGTCAGAAGCTTGCTGTTTAGAACTGAAATCTCTGCAGAGGTTCTGGTATTAAAGGCTGCCGACCATATGGAAGGAACCTTTATTCCTGCCCTGTCAAGCTGTTCCAAATCCTTTTTTGCCAGAAGAGATGTATTCTCTACTTTTACTCCGGTATTAAGCGCTGTTGGTGCTTTACTTTCAATATTATAATATAGTGCATCCTGGGTAGCACAGTACATGGCAAAACGCGCAGCTGCTTCAGGATTTTTTGTCTTTGCCCACACCATATAGCCACTCAGGGGAGCGCCCCAGTATTGGACGGCCTCATTATTGCCAGTACCTCCCTTTATAGTCGGCCACGGCATGAAATCAGTGTCTGGAGATAATTTCTCCAACCTTGGCAGTTCCCATGAAAATGCTGCCAGCATTGCGGCCTTTCCCGAGGTATACATGTTGATTGCCGGCTCATAACCAAGATTTGCCGCATCTTTAGGAAATGCTCCCGCCTGAACCAACTTAATTATGCGCTCCAAAGCTCTCTTTATTACAGGGTTATTAAAATCAGTATTACCGTTAAGCATATCAAGTGCAACCTGTGGGTCTTCAGCCATAATCATTGTCTGAAGGAGATGAAGATTAAGGGTCCAGCCATCCCTGCCCGTAATTGATATAGGGACTATTCCATTTTCCTTTAAGCGTTCACATACCTTCAGCAGTTCATCATATGTATCCGGCACCTGTATCCCGTTGCTTTTAAATATATTTTTGTGATACCAAAGCCTTGGAGTGGTAAATTTATCGTTACCGGAATTCACACTATAAATCCTGCCATTTCTGTCCTTTGTTAAGGCATCCTTATCGCTGAACTTCTTATCAAATTCCCATTTATATATATACGGTGCCAGATCAAGTGCATTTCCTGAATTAATAACTACAGTTGACAGGTTTTGCTCCGAAAACCACACATCGGGCATATTGCCTGAGGAGTTATACACCTTCAGCTTGCTTGCGTAATCCTGTCCCCCACCTCCCAAATCATATTCCACTTCCAAATCCGGCATTTCTTTTTCCAGATTAGCTTTGATGTAGTTTTCTCTGATTTTTTCCCTGACATCGCTGTCACTTATGGAAAGGAACAAAATTTTAATTTTGGGAGCGGGTTTTAAGGGTTCCAATGTCTCAACCCTTTTTTGCGTACCCGGAGAGTTACTACAGGCTGCAGCTATAGCCAGCATAAATATCAATACATATATTTTCCACCACCTAGCCATATGGCAACTCCCTTCGATTATAAATATATGCAATATAATTTTAATTCAAGTGACATGCATCTTACGTTTTCCTGATATTCTCCAGAAATTTGCTGGGTGCCAGACCATAATACTTTTTAAAACATTTACCGAAGTAGCTGGCATCCGCATATCCTACTTTGCTTGCGACATCAAGAACTAGCGTATTTCCCGAATCAAAAAGCTCCTTTGCTTTTCGGATCCTGTATTCTGTCAGATATTCATTAATGGTAACACCTGCATCCCGTTTAAAAATAAAACAGAGGTGCGCATAATTAACAAAAAGATGCTTGGCTATCTCATCTATACTGAGCTCACTGCTTTGATAGTTGCGGCTTATATACTTTTTCACTTCCTCTATAAGCCTTGAAGCCTTTGAAATTTTATTTCTTTTTATACTATACAGCGTGTGCTTGAAAATATCTTTAATCCAGCCTTCCATCTCATCTATTGATTTTTTTGACTGAATATCCTCGATAATATTAAAGCTGCGTTGGGTCATGACTTCTTCAATGCGCAGACCCATTTCAACCATAGCCTCCATGCACACCGCTAGCATTTCAATACAAACAACAAAAAGTATCTGGTGATGTATATTTTCACGCCGTACCCTCATGAATACCTGGCTAATCAAATTATGAACCTCTTCTTCATCTGCCGTTCGTATATTCATTAGTAGCTGGCTCCTGTATTCACCCGAAAATACTGTCCCTTTTATGCCCGTCTCGGCTACCTGATTGTAAAGGATAATTCTGTTTTTTCCAAGTGTCAGCTTATGCCTTAAAGCTATTATTGATTCTCTGTATGAAACAGGAATATCATAAAATTCTGCTTTTTCACTTCCCACTCCAATAGTTATTGTGAAATCCAAGTGCTTGGAAACGGCAGTTCTGACAAGCTCCAGCCTGCTTTCCAGAAGAGTAAGGAGGTCATCTTTATTTTGTGTCCCATCCGAACCTACGATTATACATATTCTGTCGTCAATGTCATGGCAGATATCAAAGACAACTCTTCCATCCAAAATTTCACTTGATATATTTGATACTGCGTATTTCCACAGCTGCTTTTCTTCATTGTCCCAATTGGTATTATCACCACAGTCCAATTCAACGGTGATTACCATATAGTAATCAGAGTTGATATTAATTTTCAGATATTCCATCTTTTTTAAAGTTTCATTTTCTTTAGGAATCAGGGACCCTTGAATCAATTCATTTAAAAATTTATCTTTAAGAAGGGGAAGGCTGTCCCTGACCTGTTGCTTTAAATCCTCAAATTCAAATTTGATGGTGGTCTCACGATTAATAATTTCTTTTATTTCAAGTAATGAACTTTTAAGTTCTTCCTCATTGACAGGCTTTAGTATGTAATTATTAACCCCAAGCTGAACTGCTTGTTTGGCATAATTAAACTCGCTATGTCCGGTCAGAATTATGAACTTACTCTCTATTCCCTGTTCTTTAACACTCTGAATAAATTCAAGGCCATCTATTATGGGCATATTAATGTCAACAAGCATTATGTCGGGATTTAAAACCGTCACCTTTTCCAGAGCGTCCTTACCATTTTTTGCTTCGCCGCAGATTTCAAAACCAAGCTCTTCCCATGGTATGGACACCTTAAGTGCTTCTCTGAAATAAAATTCATCATCAATTATCATTATTTTCAACATTGTTTCACCTCTAAGCATCGACAGCCGGCAATCTCAATATAACTCTGGTATATTCCTCTTCCCTGCTCTCTATTCTCAATCCGTATTCCTCTCCATACAGCAGTTTTAATCGTGAATCAACGCTGTGTATACCAAAATCATTATTCTTGTGTTCATTTACCGGTCTGTTAAGTACACGGTAAATCTTCTCCTCACTCATCCCCACTCCATCATCAAATACTTCTATTTTTATCTCCCCTTTGTCAAACTCACCTTTTATTATCAATATGCCCTTGTCCTCCTTCTGCTTTAGCCCATGGTAAATCGAATTCTCCACAAGTGGCTGCAAAGTTAGTTTGGGTATTTGATAGTTTAAAATTTCTTCGTCAAATTCCAGTCTGTAATCCAGGTACTCAACATATCTCATTTTTTGTATTGACAGGTAATTATCTATGAGGTTCATTTCGTCTCTAATAGTTATAATATCATTGCCTTTACTCAGGGAAATCCTGTAAAAACCCGCCAGATACTTGGCAGTATTCATTGCGTTATCTTTTAAATCCAATTTTATAAGCGAAATAATTGTTTCAATAGTGTTATACAAAAAATGAGGCTTGATTTGCGATTGGAGAAGTTTAAATTCATTTTCCCGTTTTAATTTCTGCTCGGTATATATTTGTTCAACCAGCCCATTGATTTTATCCATCAGGCTGTTAAACCCATCCCCCAGCATCCCTATCTCACCTTTTATATTGAGGTCGGCTCTCCGTTTCAAATTCCCTGATTTAATTTCTTTCATTATACTCACAAGCTTTAATATTGGTTTTGATATAGTATAGGATAGCAGATAGGAGGCAGCAAATGCACATAGCAAACAGATTCCGCCGAAAACTACAATAAGCTGAGTCATCCTTTTGTTTTCATAAGTAATTTCATCCAGAGGAATTACACTAATAACTTTCCAGTCGAGTTTATTAAAATTCTGAACGGTTATCATAACCTTTTTGTCCCCTATGTTCCTTATTAGACTCTTAATCTCGGATATATCCTCAAGCCTGTATTTACCCAAATACAGTTCCTCATCAAATTTTGTGTATAATTCGCTTTTATCCTGTGTAGATACTATATTTTTTTGATTATCCACTATAAAAAATTTATCATTCTCGTTTACAATGTTATTCAGATATATTGAAGCAACATCCTTTTCCTTCAGATAAAGCACTGCTGTTCCCAGAACATGCCCGGTATCCATTCCTATTATGGTTTTCGCTATGGCAAATACATTTTCATCTCCACCAAACTTATATTTGACTTTGAATAATCCAGTCCATGTGGGAACCTTATTTTTAGTTATGGAGTTTATTAAGTTTGAGCTAAAATATGTACTTACACTTGAATTATCTATATAGCCAACGTCAAAAAAAGTATTTTGCGACGATATGATACTTGCGGCCGCAATGTTGGTATTCGGCTGTACAACATTGCTTATCACGGTAGATAGCGTCTTCTCGACCTCAATATTATCAACCGAATCTAATTCATTATTTTCTATACGTTCCAACTGGTTTTGCAATCTGTTATCCATTGACAGTATTCTTGCATAGTTTTCAGAGTTGTTGGTTAAATTAAGAAGACTCTTGTCAATAAGAGATAGTTCTCTTTCAGCATTTTTTGTTACCTTTTCAACTATTGCCTGATTCGAAATACTAATTGTTAATATGGCAAATATCGATAAGGATACTAAAAGAATGCCTGCATAAAAAACAAATATTTTGCTTTTTATAGACATATTTTTATAGACAGATATTGTGAAACTAATCAATTTATTTTTTTTCATCTTATAATCCCTACAATATAGGTGATTTTTTAGTTAGGTTGTATTTTATTCATATAATATCATACTATAGATTAAAATGTATTAGTATATAATTTATAAATATATTTAATGTTATGTGAACCTGTTCCCGTCCTTATATGTTGCAGATAAACATCCATAAAACGTACCATTATTATAATATATATCTTATTTCCTGTTTTAGAATGGATTATTTTTGGGTTATAGGGAAAATAATCGGGTTATCACAAAAAAATCTTAAAACCAGATTGCACTGCCCCCTAATAACCAGTTCTGTAAAAATATAGCGAAAAATTCCGTGGAAGCAAACCTTTTCATCTATTAAGTCTATTTCGGTACAATTAAAAAAACTCCTGAAATTATAGCCATACAACACGAGTGTTCACATATAATTTCAAGAGTTCTGACCAGGTTTTTGTTTATACAGTTATTATGTCCAGGCTTCCTATGGCAGCTTCACTGTCATTGTCGAAACCCTCGACTGCAACAAATCTGATGTATTTGCCAGTCTTGCTCCTGGTAACATTAAAGCCGTCATCAATCCGATCCAGAATAATCTCTTGTTTTTCCAGACTATTTTCAAAGCTTCCAGAAGCAACAGGTTTACCATATTGCATGGGATCACAGGATATGTATATTTCATATCTGGATATAAGTCCTATTTTCATGCCATCCTGTCTTGGTAAATAGGTAAAGCCTTTTATTCCTGTCCTTTCAGCAAGCTCAATATCTATGACATAGGGGTATTGTCCCCCCATTGTTATCCAGAAGTTCGACGTGTCAGAATCAAGAATATATTCAACCTTACTTGAGTACTTTGTATTTGATGCTTTTATATTCTTTGTAAGTAATTTTAAAGTTGATTCAGTATTCTTTGACAGCATATCTGTCAGAATATTCTCCTCCACATAGAATTCAGGGTTAAACAGCTCACTTTGAACATATTTCAAAAGGCTGTGTCTCAGTTGCCTTGCCACAGGTAA
The DNA here is from genome assembly GCA_023412635.1 of Bacillota bacterium. GTDB lineage: Bacteria > Bacillota > Clostridia > Acetivibrionales > DSM-1351 > Ruminiclostridium. The sequence goes on along the minus strand of JAEYNI010000105.1, from coordinate 15,008 downwards.
CCCCCTTAATTCACCATTCAAATCAAGGCTGCACACTAAAAGTTTTCCGTTGAGAACTTTTGCTTCAAAAACAACGCCCAGTTTGTTATTCCTGACAGGATGATCTATAGCATATACAACAGGCTCAAATCCTTCCGGCAATTCATTTATACCGATGCATTTTGAATCGGCTAGCAGTTCCCACCATTGCCAGTTTGCATGGAATTCGGTAGGAAAATTCGAAAGTGCAGGATGATTAGGGTCACAGAGAATACCCATGGTTTTTCTCTGGTTTTCAAACATCTGAGTATTCCAGAAGGGCGTTGTAAAACACATTGCCTCGGAATTCCTTACATTTCCTGAATACATAAGCACCGTTCCGCCCTTCGACAAGGTTCCGGCTGTTTGGTCGTTCCAGCTGTCTGTAACATATATGTTTTCCGGTATTTCAATATCGGCTTCTTCGGGATATACCCAGATATCCCACTGATTTGATATACAAATGCCGTCTGCGGTAAGCTTAAATATAAGTTTTTCAGCGGTTGTTACCTTATTGAGTTCAGCCTTCACCTTTCCGATATTAGAAAGCCTGCCCTGGGGGATATTAATATCCTTAAATTTACCGCAGTCATATATGTTACCTTCAAGGTCTGTCAATTCCCAACCGATATTCAGGTGTAAATAGTCATTTTGACTGTAGTTTGAGAAGTCAACCTCGGCGCTGAACATCTCACTATTTAACCATACACGCTTTGGAAGTCTTGCAAGAAGTACCGAATGATTGCACCAGTTTATGAACTCCCGGGGTTCGACAAGGCCTTTTGAATCCCAAAAGGCATCCAACCACCCTACAAGAGCGGTACCCTGTCCCGGGAAATCGTGCATGTCAAGAAGCTGAAACCCGCCGTAATCGGCTGTTCTCAGTGATCTTTCTATCTCTTCCCTGTACAACAATACCACAAGCTTTCCGGAAGCTTTCACAAATTCACTATTTTTTTGATAAAGCTGTTTTAATATTGCAGACTCTCTAAAGGTCTCCAGATTTTTTGCCCTTAGGACACCTGTATACTTCTTTATTTCTTCAAAGTCAGGATAAACTTCCCATTGTCCCACTTCATGGGATATGGTGGGAACATTTATTCCTTTTAATGTCTCAGCATAATCGGAGGTTGTTTCAGGCCTTTCCTTGTTAAAAATAGCCTCACAGCGTCTATTTACACATTCACCGTTTATTCTTGACTCATGGGCAACATAATACTGGTCCCCCTTGTTTGGTTTTATTCCCACCCTGGGTTCTGCAGCATTGTTAGCTGCTGCCGAATATAAGTGCCTGTTGTCTTTTTTCCTACCCAGTTCAACAAATTCGGCAAGCATTTCATAATCACCGCGAAGTTCATTCCCCATGCACATCATACAAAAGGACGGATGATTTCCGTACTCATTAAGAATTTTCAACAGCTCCTGTCTTAAAAAGCTATCACGAGGTTCATCCTGCCCCAGCGGTGGAGCAGTATATCCGAATAGGGGCAGTTCTGTCTGTAGTATTATCCCCACTTCATCGGCAGCCGTAAATGCGGCTTCTCCGGGACACCATGAATGAAACCTGAAGTGATTGATTCCATAGGATTTTCCTATCGAATATATACGCTTCCAGTCCTCCACCTCCATTGACGGATATCCTGTAATAGGGAAATTACCCGCATCATGTGTTCCTCTTAAAAACACTCTTTTACCGTTCATCTCAAAAACAGGGCCTTCTGCTCTAAAGCTTCGGATACCAAAGGAAACCTGTGCTGAGTCTGAATAAATTTCATTCTCAGCATCGCTTCTGCATTCCAAATCAATATCCATTCTGTACAGGTGTTGATTGAACTCATCCCACAATCCCAGTTTGTCCTCATACTCCTGATCCAATTCCGCAGTATATGATGAATTTGCAGCTATCCTAAAATTATGGGAATCCTTTATAATGACACCACCACCGTGCTTCTGGTATACCGAAAGTCTTATAATTCCTTTGGCAGCTTTTACAGAAGTATTAATCAACAGCAGCCTGGTTGTTAACCGACTGTTGTCCATATCCGAATAAACATCTGCCCTTTCCACATATACTTTATCTCTTATATCCAGCTCTATTCTTCCCACAATACCATTCCATATGGTCTGCACCTCTTCCGAATATCCGTGACTCATGACTCCCAGATTGAAGACAGGTGAATTATCAACCCTGATACTGATTAGGTTTTCACCGGCTTTAAGCATTCCATGCAGGTTATATCTATGGGGAGTACATAAACTATTTTCTGAACCTATGTATTTGCCATTTATCCATAGGTCGGTTTTCCACATACATCTTTCTAGAATCAACGTGGCATGCTTATTGACTATTTCGTTAGACAGGAACACTACTCTGTTGTACCATGCTGCACCAACATATTTTCGGATACGGTTCAACCTGAAGGTATCAGTCTCCGTTACCGGCTTACCCATACCATTTTCATCAAGAGTACCGGGTAATTTAATAACTTCTGGAAATACACCTTCAAACCATTTCTCACTTTCTCCCATATTTTTTTCATCAAGAGCTACATACCACTCCCCGTTCAGCGGGATAGACCTTCTACTCATAATTTTAACCTCTCTTTAAGTAAGTACTTTAGTTACGTGGATGATCATCTCCGGTTATTGTTGCATTTATATAACTATATTGATATTATATTTGTGAAAAAACCGCCAACACAATCTTAACATATTCTCATCATATAAATATATTGAACTTGCGGGGTAATAGAATGGAAAGCGGGGTAATAGAATGGAAAGAATTTTTTCTTTGATTACAGAACGGGATAGGGCTCTACCCATTTATGTAACAGGGGTAGGTTTTGAACACTACCAGGATCATGTCACCAGGAGGAACGGCTTCCCTAATTACCATTTGGCAATTTGTGAGCAAGGAACCGGTAAGCTCTTAATTAATAACAGAGAATATGTAATTGACAAAAACACCGCCTTTTTCTTTTATCCTAATGTACCTCACGAATATTACCCCTTAACTGAGCCCTGGTCACTTAGGTGGATAATATTTTCAGGCTTAAGTACCGATATTCTTCTAAATGCCGCAGGTATTGAACGGTATCAGGTATTCAGGCTTAAAAGTCTTGATAATGTGACCCTTTGTTATAAGATGCTGTATAGGATACTAAAATCTAAAAAGACAATAAGTATGTTGGAAGCTTCAGGAGTTCTATACAATTTTCTGGCAAATATTAATGAATTTATTGAACAGGGAAACTCTGAAAGTGATACCCAGATAAAAAATAAGCTTAAAATTATTACTTCTTGTATTAAGAAAAATTTCAGCCAAAATATTTCCCTTGAGGAACTGGCTACACAGGCCAATATTTCCACCTCATACCTTTGCAGGATATTTAAGAAGGAATACGGCATAAGCCCCTTTACTTATATTCTTCAGTGCAGGGTTAATGCAGCAAAGGAAGAACTTCTAAATTATCCTGATAAGAGTGTAAAAGATATATCCATGGACACTGGTTTTAACAGCTGCAGCTATTTCGGCTTGGTTTTTAAGGAATATGAAGGTTGCTCTCCTAACAAATTCAGAAAATTGTATTCCACAACTTAATATGGTCAAATAGGCTACTCCCCTAGTTTACAGCAATATAAGCAGTTTGAAAATGTGCATTTTTTTAGGTATTGTATATTTTTTAGGTTTAAACCTTATACATAACTTTAGTGATATAATATAGTATATAATATTATGTAAATAAAAAACTTGGAGCATAAATAAAAAGACTTGGAGCAATAGTATGGACATAAAACGATTAAGAAAATTTACCAAAGTACTATCTGTCAAAGCCTCAAATAAGTATCTTATAAAATACTTCATCACTTATTTTACTGTTTTAATAATTCCGCTGGTAATAGGCTATGCATATTACATCAATACATATAAAATTGTATATTCTGATGCTATAAATGAAAATAGTACTATACTCAGGCAGGCTTCCTCCATTCTTGAACAGAGATTCGAAGAAGTTGACTCAATGGCTGATCAAATTATTTCAAATGGTTTTGTTAGTGCGTTTCAGGGTATTAAAAATCCTTTACAGTACCCTAATTCCTATTCAATCATTAGAACTAGGGACAGCTTAACAAATTACAATACCTCCAACAAATTTGTGTGGAACTACTTTATCTTCTTTAATAAAAGTGAAATGGTTATGAATAATGAAATTACATATACTTACGAGCAATTTTACAAACGGTATATGGGATTTAAAGGAATACCCTATGAAGAGTGGTATGGCGAGATGACCGAAAACCTCAATGAAGGTGGCCTGTCTGGAGAAATAGAAGCCGAACTATACAATTATGCCCCCTCGGGTACTGTAAATATGACAATGGTTACATATACAAAACCTTTAATTTCCTACGGACAAAATGACGGTATAGTAATGCTTGTCATAGATAAAAAAGAAATAACAGATCTCCTATCTTCAATAAATACCTATGATGGTGGAGTAACATATATAGAAAACAAGGCTGGAGAAATTATAACTTACTATTCAGGTGAAGAATGCAATATCAAGGCTGTTCAAGCTGCTGTTAATAATAGTACATCAAAGTCGGATGGTTCATCAGAGGCCACTATAAACAGCAAGAAAATGATGGTAAACCAATTTCAGACTAAAAACGGTTTTAAATATGTGGCGGTTCAATCTAAAAAGGTTGTTCTGGAAAAAGCTAACAAATTAAAGATTATCATTTTTATAGTACTGCTTATTTCTTTTTTATTCGGTACTCTTATTTCTTATATAATGGCAAAAAGAAGTGCAAAGCCTCTACAGGATATATTAAGTAATATACAGATTAGTGAAATCAGTGAAGATATTTTTAAGAATATCAAGTATACCATTAGTGAACTAGGTGATAAAAACAGCAATTTAAAGCGAACTATTGATGAGCAGATACCTATTTTAAAAACAACCTTTCTTACCAGGCTTATAAATGGGGAGTTCAACTCCAAGGAGGAAGTTGAAAATATAGCCAGGTGTATCAATATGAAATATAAAAATAGCGTATACTCTATTATTATATTTAGATTTGATACCGACCTGAACAATTACGATACTCTGGAATTGACAATTGTAAGTTCCTTTAAACAATTGTTGAGAGATATACTTGACAGGGTTGTTCCCAACGCTCTTATTAGTGATCTTGATGAACAGCAGTTGGTTATGCTTTTAGATTATCCTGCCTTCCAGCAGGAACAGCTTAATCCATATATTGAAAATGTGGCAGCCCGACTGAAGCAGGAAATGCCAAAAAACTTATTCGAGAGCCTTTTGATTTCCTGTGGTAATATTGTAGATAAGTTGATCGATATACCCATATCCTTTGAAAAGGCAAAGCTTGCATTTAAATTTAACTCTGCAAACAGACATAGTAATATTCTGTGGTATGCCGAAACAGGTAATTATACAGTTAATTACTATTTCCCTACTGATTTACAGACAAAGCTTATTAATAATGTTAAGGCAGGGGATAAAGAGGCTGTGAAATCCATTTTAAATATTCTCTTTACCAAGAATATTATGGAATCCAACCTTACAACTTCACTGCATAAACTATTTATTTACGAGTTGCTGGGAATAATTATTAAATTGTGGAATCAGATTGGCTCTGATGAAAAGACCTATAATTATATCATAAGCAATACCGATAATCTTGACAAATACAGTGAACTCAAACAGATTAAAATAATAACCGATTCCTATTACATGCTTTGTGATATAATGAGTGGACAATCAGACAAACATAGTCAGAATACCAATAATCAAATTATTGATTATATTAATGTAAATTATCATGACTGTAATATATCTCTGGCTTCAATAGCTGACAAATTCAATATGAACGAATCTTATTTGTCATATATATTCAAGCAACAAAGTGGTATTAAGCTTTCTTCATATATTGAGAATTTAAGGATAGATAAAGCTAAAACGCTGCTGGGAAGCACCGACTTGCCTATAAATGAAATTGCTTTGAAAACAGGATATCTATCTACAAACACTTTTTGCCGTGCATTTAAAAGAGTAACCGGCATTAACGCAACAACTTTCCGAGGCGGTAATATATAACCAAAGGGAGTATCGCTAACTACTAAGAAAAGTAGTTAGCGATACTCCCATACTTTTGTTCCCTTAATTCATTTAATAATTTAATTTGCTCACTCCTTGCCACTTAACAAAAATAATTGTCATATATACGATTCCTTTTTGAGCGTTCTTCAAGTGTGAGCTTTTGTGCATCTGAAATTTCATATCCATCAAAGGTATCATATAATCTCGAGGATGGATCAACCTCCACAAAGGTGCACCAGGGCAGCCAGTGATAATGGCTTTCCAACATCTGACCTGTAAAATTTCCGCTTTCGTGGCCCAATCCCGGCATGCAGTAACCAATACTGCCATCCACATCATTGGACTGCCGGGTGTTCTTGTGTATGAATTCGGCGAAATCCAGATAATGTTCATCACCTGTTATAATATATAGCCTGTAATAAGTGTAGGCACATGCAGCCATATATACGTCGGCGGCCCCTCCGATTGTTATGATACTCTGTCCGCTAATTGAATACTTATTGAAGGGATGCTTCGGCCAGGGTGCTTTTACCGGGAACTTCCAGGTATAGGTCCAGGTTTCGGTATAATCGGCAGCTCCAATAGCACCTTCCAGCCACTTTTGTCCGCCGGTCAAATCGTACAGAGCTAAAAAGCCAAACATGGCATAAATACCGGCTTCCTTATCCTGTATATCGGTATTGTCACAGGTTCCACCCCGATACTCCATATTCAGGTAAGCATTTTCATAAGACCACTCACCGGCCTTTATGGCAGCAGTTTTATATTTTTCCTCACCCGCTACCAAATAAAACTGGATCAGAAAACGTATTACACTAGGTGTATTTGACTTTGACTCCATGCGGACCGAGCTGTCGGAATTATATGCTCTGTAGAAACTTCCATCTTCGTTTTGAATGCTAATAAGCCACTCTGCTGTTTTTCTGCAGAATTCCCTCCACTCTGGACGTTCATCCCCTTTCTTTCGCATATATACATAAGCGTCCAGTATAGCCTCAACGCCGTCTGCAAGCATACGAATATAGTGGGGATAGGGTTCAAACCCTTTGATAATGGGATTATAACACATTTGAGGCAGCCCGGATTCAGTCATAGCCGTTTTAACCCAGAAATCAATAATATTCACACCCTTTTCATAAGCTTCCGGAACATTCTCCTTATCCCCGTAGCGCAGCAGCTGATATCCAATACCGGGCTGCTGTCCCACAAAGCCAAACTGGAAGGATATGCAGGATATATCCATATCAGGCAACTGACAGGCAAAGGGTAGACCATAAGAGTCGCCATATTGACGGGTATATTTATTAAGTATTTTCATACAGTTATGGTAATGAAGTTTGTTATCTACATCAAACAGATCGTCCCGCAAGCGGTCATAGGTAACTCTCCACACACTTTTCATCATGCTTTGAAAGCTATCATACTGTACAAAATTTACCGCCACAGAATAACTTTGTTCAAAGCCTTCCTCCACAGGATGATTTATACGCTCAAAGGATCTAAACTTTTTATTGTAATCCAACCCGCCAAAGTGGTTTTCTCCGGGCATTTGACCATCGCATCCGGGATAAACATAATCAATAGACAGGCCATGGTACTTGGTTTCAATGTCCTTCCGTACCTCAAAACCATAGTACATATAATTTAGGGTTTTGCTTTCAGGCTTGCTCATACCAATAGCTCCGATAGTAAAATTAGGATCTGAATTGTTTTCAGATCTGACAATATCCAAAGACCTCATTGTCACGTCGGAGGCCCATCGTGATATGGCAGCTGTTTCTCCTGACTTTATGTTCTGCATCGCAAACAAAGGCAGAGCATAGCAGGTCTCCATAGACCAGAAATATTCGCAATCCAGATCTTTACCAAAAGCGTTTTTAGGGGCAAATTCGTTCTGTTTATACCAGACACCAGGTGCAAAGCAGTTATAGTCATGAGGACTATCTGATTCAACCATAACAAAAGAAATTTTTGTAGAAAACCCTAGATCCTCCCTGGCCTTAAGCACCTTTACATTTCTGCTCACCCTGAACCCTGTTCCAACTGCCTCATATACATCGTAAAAGGAAAACTCAGAGCCTGAGGGAACTGTCAAAATACCTTTTCCAATTAATTTTTCTTCTGATACAATAATTTCGTTGTAAGTGCTTTCAAAAAACTCGTTAATGGCAAACACTGTTTTTACTGTAACAAACATAGGATGCTTATTGTAATATAAAAGCTTGTTATTTCTATAAACCTCGATACCGCCATCCTTGGCTGTAAGAGCATAATTACCGCTTATAAGTTTCATTGACATAGCTGCGCTCCTTTTAACTATATAATTGAACCCGACTATTTCTCCAATATTTCTTTAATTCTTGAAATATCTTGTTGAGTCGCTTCAGGCAGTGGGAAGGAACAGTAATCCTTAACCGGGATACCTTTAATGGCCATTGCTTTTTTTATATAAGGTACAAAAGGCTTCCCTACTTGATATATATCCATTAAATGATCTATTTTTCTCTGAATTTCTGATACAGATTTAATATCGTTGTTTTTAAAAGCCTTTACCCAGGAGCTGCAAAGTCCGGGTACAAGATTTGACAATCCGCCTATACAGCCATCTCCCCCTGATATTACATTATGGGCAAAGTTATCATCAAAGCCTGAATATATTTTAAATTCAGGAAACTCAGGCTTGATTAATTTTATAAGTTCTCTGGTGTGGTCCATCCCCGGAATAGTATCTTTGTAACCGGCTATATTCTTATGTTTCCTTAAAAGATTAAGGGTCACACGAGGTGAAAGGTCATATCCTGTACGATCAGGGAAATTATACAGGTACAGGTCACCAGGGCACTCTTTTGCAACAAGATCATAATACTCTTCAACACTTTCATTGCTCAGGCTGAAGTAATATGGCGAAATTACTACAACTCCATCTGCTCCCTGATTACAGGCATATTTCGATAATTCAATAGTTTCATTTACATCCATACTGGCTGTTCCCACCAATACTTTTGTTCTTCCGTTAACATGTTTTACAGCCAGGCGGATCAGCTCTTTCTTACTCTCCACGGGAATGGCAAAAAACTCTCCGATACTTCCCAGAACTAATATACCGTCTACACCGCCCCTAATCAGGTGGTCATACAGTCCTTCAAGAGCTTCGGTATCCAGTCTTCTGTTTTCATCAAATGGGGTAACTGCAGGGGTTATATAATTACAATTCATGGTAGTGTTCTCCTTTATTTATTAATATCCTGCACCTTTCATAGCAGAAAGAGCAGATTCTGTATATCTTTTCAACAGGCCTTTCCTTGGAGTAGCCGGAATTACACCGTTTTTTATTCTCCGTTCAGAAAAGACCTTTTGTACTTCTTCAGAGGATACTTCCTTATGATTTATTCCTACGACATTTATACTTCTTGTTTCAATATCGTATTCAACAATGTCTCCCGTTTCAATCAGTCCCAACGGTCCTCCAGCAGCTGCCTCCGGCGAAACATGTCCAATTGCTGCGCCTCGGGTAGCTCCTGAAAATCTTCCGTCAGTGATAAGTGAAACCGTTCCGTTCAGTCTCTTATCGCAAACAATTGCTTCGGTAGTCATGAGCATTTCAGGCATTCCACTGCCTCTTGGCCCTTCATAGCGTATAACGATTATTTCTCCGGGATTTATCTCATTATTTACCACCGCACTGTAAGCATCCTCTTCTGAATTGTAAACTTTGGCCCGGCCTTTGTGTTTACGCATATTCTCTGCACAAGCCGAGTACTTTACAATTGAACCCTCCGGGGCTAAATTACCTTTTAATACGGCTATGGAGCCTTTTTCCTTAGCTTCGCTTAACGGTAGAATAACATCTTCTCTCTTTACACCGTAATTGGAGAGGTATCCCAGATACCTATTGAAAAAATTATCCCTATGCAAATCCTCAAGATTTTCTCCCAGAGTCTTTCCTGTTACTGTCATAACCTCCAGGTTTAAATAATCCTTCAGCATTAACTGCACCATCGGTACACCGCCTGCAAACCAAAAAGCTTCTGTCAGATGCTCCCCGCCCGGAAATATATTTCCGATATGAGGTATTTTGTGATTGATTTCATCAAACAGTTCAGGTGTCAATATAATATCAAGCTCCCGGGCGATGGCAGGTAAATGCAGTGTGGCATTAGTAGAGCCGCCAATGGCACTGTGTACAATTATTGCATTAACAAAGGCTTCTTTTGTCATAATCCTGCCTGGAGTAACAGCTCCAGCCACCAGCTCCATGATTTTTCTTCCGGCTTTTCTCGAGTAGGACAGAATATCACGCATTGTTGCAGGAACCAGAGCACTTCCGGGCAGGGCCATACCCAGTGCCTCAGCCATGCACTGCATTGTACTTGCCGTTCCAAGGAAAGTACATGCTCCTACAGAGGGGCAGCCGGTCAGCTTGTAGTCTCGGACTTCCTGTTCGCTGATTTCTCCCTTTCGCTTCTGCCTGAGCGAAATATCTCCGGCAACCAGTGCAGTTGTCATATTGGGTCCGGGTCTCATGCTTCCGCCCGGAATAAATATTGCCGGTATATCGAGTCTCGCTGCAGCCTTCAAGTGTGCAGGAATTGATTTGTCACAGGAGGAGGACAGGATTATTCCATCCCAGGAAATCATGCTTCCATGGACCTCAACCATATCACATATAGCCTCTCGAGAGGCAAGAACAAAATTCATTCCCTTATGCCCCTGTGCACATCCATCACAAATATCTGTCGTGTGAAAGCTTGCCGGACAGCCTCCGGCTTCATAAACGCCGTTCCGGGCCTGTTCGGTGAGCTGATTCAGATGAGTACTTCCCGGATGACTATCACCATAAGCATCCTCTATCAAAATCTGGGGCTTTGTGATATCTTCCTCATCCCAGCCCGAACCAAGCTGGAGTGCATCCACCTGTGCCCAAAGCTGCCTCTCGTAAGAGCTTTTTTGTTTGATATTACCCATAAATACCTCCGCATATTCTAATTACCCAGCTTCAACTTAACTGTCAGCTTTCCGTCTCAGCTCTTTTCAAACTTCAGTGTGTATATACTTGAGGGTTCCAGATAAACCTTAAAGCGCTCTCCCTCCAATGTAATATCAACCAATTTATTCTCTCCTGTAAAATTGGATACAAGCAGGATGATACTCTGGTCGGTATTTTTAAAAGCAATAATACTGTCGTTACTGCTGCTTGCGGAACCTATCCTTTTTGCGCCTGGCTCTATAAAACGGCTGAAGTGCATCATCACGTAATACTCGTAATTATAAAGCACCTCTTTTGTAGTGCGGTTTATTGTTATCATGGAGTTCTGTTTCCATCCCCAAGTGCTCAAGGTGGATTCATCCAGTATCATATTCCAATAGCTATAGTTTTTGCAGCCGTTTTCAAGGTAGGATACAATATCCTTGTAAATTTCCTCAGCTTCCTCCCACGAATTTTCTCCGTTATGGCACGGAGATTCGGTATGGTACAGTTTCATCCATGGTAACTTTTCATATGAATCCCTAACCACCTCAGGTGATGAATACTGGTATCCGATTCCTTTCACAAATTGTTTGTTAACTGCATCACTTACTACTTCATTCGCATATCCCATAATATTTCGTATTGATCCGGCCCAGATTTCAGTTTTTAGGGGTTTCCCTTGAAATCGCACAAGTTCCGGCACCAGATAAGCTCTTATGAATTTCTTCATTAATTCTGGTGGCATGGTAGAGGTAGGATAAATATTAATTACATCAGTTTCATTTTGTATGCACACTGCCAGCAGAGGCACACCTGCTTTTTCGTATTCTTCTATGTATTTCCTGAAATATATGGCATATGCCTTAAGGTTTTCGGAAGTGTCCAGAAGCTCTCCTCCGTTACACATATCGCCGTTGGTTTTCATCCAGAATGGAGGGCTCCAGGGACATCCCCATATTTTTATAGAAGGATTGACTTTCATTGACTTGAGAATATATGGAATGAGCCTCTTCTTATCCCTTGAGATATCAAAATACTCCATTTTAAAGTCGCCTTCCATATCATTCAGAGAATATCCATCCAATGCAAAATCACTGGCGCCCATTGGTGTGCGACATAAATTAAAACGACAGCCCGTCTGACCAAAAAGCTCTTCAAAAACCTTATCCTGCTCCTCTTGAGAAAGGCAGCTTACAGCCTCCCAACCGACTTCATTATATGCACCTCCAAATCCCGCAATTTCTTGAAACTCCTTGCATGGGTCCACATTAATTTCAACTGTCTGTGCATAAAAGTCAGATTCATTTTTGCTGTTTCGGGTATCTTCCTGGCAGCTTCTACATTTACTACCGTCACTATTGGTTTTCCAGATGTTTAATTGATACATAAAATACTCCTTTTCTGCCATATTAATTATCAAACTATAGAATATTAAGCCTTCGTTTGAAAGGTGTTGTACAGGTCTTCCATATGCTCATCCATGATCCTTTTTGCTTCAGAGGAGTTTCTGCTTTTTACCGCTTCAAGCAGTAATTTATGATAATATATTCCTGCACTGTTTCCCCTTTTTGATGTAATTTGTGAAAAAGCCCTGCTTAAAATATCATTGAATATATGAAAGGTCTGAATAATAAGAGAATTCTTAGTCATATTTGCCAACATTAGATGAAAATTTAAGTCTGCTTTTGAAAACTTCTCCAGGTCATCTTTGAGCTGCTCCATCCTTCTGTAAGCCTCTTCAAGTTCTACTAGTTCCTCGGCCGAAGCCTTTTGTGCAGCCAGTTCAGCCACATTCCCTTCAAGAACCTTTCGGTACTCCAAAATTTCCTGTAAAGAGTTCTCATTCAAATAAGCAATTGGTATAAGAGGATTCATGTTGATTCCGGGTGCGGCCTCTCTGATGAAGGAACCTTCACCAAGCCTTGTTTCTATAAGGCCCAGTGCCATTAATTTCTGAAGTGCCTGGCGAACAGTAATACGGCTCACCCCAAAAGACACGGCGAGGTCATTTTCAGATGGAATCTTCTCGCCCTTCTTCCATTCATTATTAATAATCTGCTCCTTAAGCTGCTCAAAAACCTGTTCACCTATACTTTGACGTGTAACCTTCTTAATTGGCATATTAATTCTCACACCTTTCATTTCACAATAATACAATTTACCTGTATGTTGTCTACCTGTATTACAGGTTATAATAAATATGTTACATTTGGCAATATAAAATGTCAATCAGTAGTTTTATACGCCGTTATCCGTGTGCGTTCGAATAATCATTGTCGCACAAAAATTGACAGCCATTTTTCTGATGTGTTAATTATTAATACCCCGAGAGTTTCGGTGGTATTGATATCTGTACCGGCAGTATTTCCTGTAAAAAATATATAAAACCCTAGGAATTGATTTGGTTTCAATTCCTAGGGTTTATGTAACGTTGACTGCTTACAGAGGCACATCCTTTTTATACCAGGTGATAATTACATTTGCTTAACACTTTCCCTTATAATAAGCTCTGTATCTATCTGGATTTTCTGAATCAGCTTGTTATCTCCATCTATCAGTTCTACAAGCCGTTTAACAGCTATACTCCCCATTTCCTGCTTATATACCTTAACCGTTGTTAATCTCGGACTGGTTATCTCACAAAATGGCATATCGTCAAAGCCAATAACAGAAACGTCCTCAGGAATTCTTATTCCACATTCCTTCAATGCTCTCATAGCCCCAAAGGCAATTATATCATTATCCGCAAAAAATGCAGTGGGTAGCTTATCGTTATTTTTTATATAAGCCACCATGTCTCTGTATGCACCATCCATTGTTGGCTCCAGGCTTATTTGATTCTCAGGCTTAACCTGTACTGAATGCTTGTTTAAGGCATCAAGATAACCTTGTCTTCTATAATAAAAATTATTCAAATAGACTGAACTATAAAGGTAACCAACGTCGTTGTGTCCGTTTTGAATCAAATAGTTCACGGCTCTATATGCTGCATCCTCATTGTTTATCAGCACACAATCTGCGTTACTGTAACGGAAGCAGCTATCCAGCAACACTATGGGATAAAGATAGCCCTCAAACAGTTCCAAGTCCTCATCAATCATTTCAGTAGCAAGAACCAGCATCCCCAAAGAATTGTCACTTATAATACTAGCGATATTCTCTTTATAATCCATGTCCAATATGCTAACATGTGAGATTAATAGTTCATAGCCCTGGGTCCTGCATTCCTTCTCTATTCCTTCAATAAGGGATGAAAAAAATGGAGTATCAGTTATAATTTTCCCGTGTCTTTTGAAAACCACAAGCCTTATAGCGCTTCTCTCGGCAGTATTATCTCTGGAATAACCCAATTGCTTGGCAGCCTTTAAAACAACTTGTTTTATTTCGTCACTTACCCCTTTCCGGTTGTTAAGTGCATTTGAAACGGTTGCCGGGGAAACATTCGCCAGTGTTGCTATATCCTTAACTGTAGGCTTCATTTAATCCTCCATAATCACATACTCGATTGTATATTATACTATAAGTATAATATACAATATCTTACATATTCTTGATTTACAATAAACATAATTATATCAGAAGTTAAAAAACTTATACACATAAAGTTTTTCTTACAGCGGCCTTCCAGCCTTCAATATTTGCTACCCTCGTGCTCTCTCCCATCATTGGTGTATAGACTCCTGCCTCTTTCCTGAGTTCCGCAACTGCCTCTTTATCCTTCCAAATGCCAACAGACATTCCGGCCAGATAAACAGAGCCCATGGAAGAAAGCTCGGAAATTTCAGAGCTTATTACCTGAACTCCCAGCAGATCAGCTTGAAATTGCATAAGAAATTGATCCTTTGTAGGACCCCCGTCTACACGCAACTCTTTTGGTGTTATTCCCGATACATTAA
>JAEYNI010000274.1 GCA_023412635.1 Bacillota bacterium | reverse complement strand
TCAGAAGATATCCCTGATGCAAATGAGATTACTTTTTCTTTCTCAAAGATTGATAAAATGTTATTTATGGTCTGTTCGCCTGACTTAGCTGCTCTTTTGCTCTCGAGTTGGTTCCATCTGAGTGGAGGCACATACATTTTGTCCTGAGCACTATCCTTAGTAGGAGGGCCAAGTACAACAGTCCCGCTGCCGACCCTGGACTCTACCAATCCCTCAGCCTTTAGTTCCATATATGCTTTTATTACTGTACTTCTGTTAATCTGAAGCCTTTCACTCAGTACCCTTTCGGCAGGCAGTATAAAGTTGGGCGGCAGCTTCCCAGAGTCTATCATAGCCTCAATTTGCTTCTTTATCTGCAGATATATTGGTGTTTTTGAATCTCTGTACACAGTTAATTCCATGGCATTTTGTCCTCCAGTTGCAAATTGGTATCATCCAATATCATTATATAGTATATTTTTAAATCCAAAAACACCCAATTTATATAATATATAACCATCCAATTTAATTTTGGATGGTTATATATTATATCTTATAGCTGAATGCATGAAAATTTTCGTCACACGAGGAGATTGTAAGTTTTAATTTGTAAATTAAAAGAAACCCTGCCGAACAGGTTCGATGGCCTGCCCGGGAGAGTCTCACAATATGTACAATATAAACAATATGACTTATTTGATGTAATAAAAAATAATTGGATGGTTTTCCATAATACAAAACTATACTTATAACATAATAAGGACTAAGTATTAGCAAGAACGCAAGACTACTATTCGCTTTTTAATGCTTTTTTCAGGGTAAAAATAACTGGTATAGCTATTATTCCTCCGATTAATGCGGTTACAAGCTGCGGCCAGCTGAAGAGTTGAAAAAGCTTTTGAGTAAACTTTGGAAAGTCAAAAATATTAAGGAAAATTCTGATTCCCAGGAAAAGCAGTCCAAACTTAAAAACTGCAGCTGCAGCAAGCCCGATATACTTGTTTTTATTATATAACAAGTAAAAAGTAAGTACGAAAGCAATGTTAGCCAGAGCAATTACCGGTGAAAACGGTAGTAAAGCTGCCGCAACAGGTGCATTATTATTGATAAGTGACGTCAATGGTGACAGTATGGCAATTGTAATACCTCCGGTAACCCCGGCAGTCATTGCTGCAACTAGCAGACACATGTTCACCAGAGGTCCTACAATAAAATTATTATTAGGTAAACTTCTTCCTACCAGCTGAACTACTACCACTACTGCCAATAATACCGCGGTTCTTGTTATTAATCTTATTCTGTCTTTATTCATGTGTTCCTCCCTGATACGCTATGGTGACGCAATAAATTTTGATATATCTTATTCCAACTAAAGATGTTATACCACAGTACCAGGATTTATAACATACTTTTTCCATATTTAGATTAATTCTTTAACAATTTAATTAAGTATCACATCAAATTAATAATTATCTATGGACATTTTTTTTGAAAAGTAGCATAATTAATCTAGTAATTTTCTATTTTATTGAATCACCTCTCTGAGCAAGTCAGACAATATTTGTTCCTGACTACAATTAAAATTAAAATAAATACTTTGAAGGGAGTAATATATAATGAATATTTCTATTACTAAAACTGCTAATCCAAAACAAAAACCTGATCAAAATAATTTAGGCTTCGGACAATATTTTACAGACCATATGTTTATAATGGATTATACTGAGGGTAAGGGCTGGCACGATCCAAGAATTGTACCTTATGCTCCTTTGGAACTGGATCCCTCTTGTATGGTTCTCCATTATGGCCAAGCTATTTTTGAAGGCTTGAAAGCATATAAAACAAAAAAGGGTGAAATTTTATTATTCAGACCTGAAAAAAATATGGAAAGAGTAAACAGTTCAAATGAGCGTCTTGTAATTCCTGAAATAGATGTAGATTTTGGTGTACAAGCCATAAAAGAACTTGTAAAGGTTGATGCCGACTGGATACCTGATGCTCCCGGAACCTCACTTTACATACGTCCATTTATTATAGCAACTGACCCATTTTTGGGTGTCAGACCTTCTGATACCTACAAGTTTATTATAATTCTTTCCCCGGTTGGAGCTTATTATAAAGAGGGAATCAACCCGGTTAAAATCTATGTTGAAAGCAATTATGTCCGCGCCGTAAAAGGCGGTCTCGGCTATGCTAAAACTGTAGCCAACTATGCTTCCAGCTTGAAGGCGCAGGTTGAAGCAAAACACTCCGGATACACTCAGGTTCTTTGGTTGGATGGTATTGAGAAAAAATACATTGAAGAAGTTGGTACAATGAATGTATTCTTTATGATAAACGGAGAAGTTATTACACCTTCTCTTGAAGGATCAATACTTCCAGGCATTACAAGAATGTCAACAATAGAATTGCTAAAGAAATCCGGTATTCCTGTTACAGAACGCAGAATTACAATACAAGAGCTATACGATGCCCATGCTGCCGGGAAGCTGGATGAAGCCTTCGGAACCGGAACAGCGGCGGTAATATCACCTATAGGCGAATTTAACTGGAACGGAAAAGCCATAACTGTAAACGGAGGCAAAATGGGTCCAGTTGCTTCAAAAGTATATGAGACAATTACAGGTATTCAAAGTGGTGAAATCGAAGACACCTATGGATGGATACAAAAAGTAGAGTAGAAAAGTAAAGAATTTTTATTTTATATATCAAAATAAGTAGGCTGAAGGCAGTCCTCCTTAAGACAGTATAAGAAAACTATACTGTTTATTGGCAACTGTCAAGTATAATGTCTAAAACAAGCGTATAGTTCCAGGTGGACGATACGCTTGTTTTTTGCAACAAAAGCCGGGTTTGAGGTAGCTACCCCGACAAGCAATTTTTAGGATTTTGCCGCAAGGGAAAATTCTAAAAATGTGCGGATGTGTGGAATCTTGCCAAAATCGACATAGTTTTATATATAGAAATAATAGTGATATAATAAAGCTAATAAAGTTTATGGAGGGTAAAATGAAAATAACTAAAATTGAGGATAATAACAAATTAAATTTTATGGATATTCTCCTCCTTGCAGATGAAGATGTCAAAATGATAGAGGAATACTTATTTCGCGGAGAAATGTTTGCATTATATGATGACGACTTAAAAAGTGTTTGCGTAGTTACGCAGGAAAGCGATGATGTTTGTGAACTAAAGAATATAGCCACTTATGAAAAATGGCATGGCAAAGGGTATGGAAGCAAACTTTTAAGCCACATATTTTCATATTATAAAGGCAAGTATGCAACCATGCTTGTTGGAACAGGTGACATCCCATGGATATTACAGTTTTATCAGAAAAACGGTTTTATGATTTCTCATAGGATTAAGGACTTTTTCACAGACAACTACGACCATCCAATGTTTGATGGTGGTGTCCAACTGGTAGATATGGTTTATTTAAGTAAAAGCTTATAAATTATTTTATGGTCATATTATCGAGAATAAAAGTATATATTTTATAAGATAACTCCTGAATAATTAGAGTAGCCGTAAAAACGGCTTGGAGGCTTGCTTGAACCTTTTTTTACTGTCATCCTTCATATTTGTGGCCTCAACTATATTTCTGAGCCATAGGAAAGTATTATTTCAATATGTAAAGAAAACCCTGTTACCTATAATGGCCCTTCTATTCATTGCGGCATTAATTATGTATCCTAAACCGGCTGTCAGTGCAGCCTCAAAGGGCATAAAGCTTTGGTTTGAAATTGTATTTCCCTCGCTCTTTCCCTTCTTTGTTGCATCACAGCTGTTAAGTAAATCGGGAATAGTCAGCTTATTTGGAATCATTCTGGAGCCAATAATGCGTCCGATTTTTAATGTACCGGGATGCGGCTCGTTTGCTCTCGCTATGGGAATTATAAGCGGTTATCCGGTAGGTGCTTCAATTACTGCAGACTTGAGAAAACAGGAAATGATCACGAGAATTGAAGCCGAAAGACTTCTGACTTTCACTAATAACTCTGGTCCGCTATTTATTATGGGAGCTGTAGCAGTTGGAATGTTTAATCAGGCAAAATTGGGTTACCTACTTTACTTAAGCCATATCGTCGCTTGTATATCTGTCGGTATAATATTCAGGTTTTACAAAAAAAGTCAAACTAACCTCAGCTTTAAAGCAAAGGCTAAAATCTCAAGTAATATAAAAATAGAATTAAAAAGATTAAGAAATTCTGATATTAATCCATGGACGCTTTTCGGTGACTGTATAAAAAACTCCATATACACCATATTAGCTATTGGCGGGTTTATAATATTCTTTTCAGTACTGATAAATATTTTGCTTACCAGCGGCATAATCGGATATATAAGTAGTCTGATTGCTGCTTTTACTGGAGCTGTAGGACTTGGAACCGGTATAATTCAAGGATTTTTTTGCGGCATATTTGAAATCACCACTGGAGCCAGTTTAATAAACCAATCTCCGGCATCACTGGTGATTAAACTTTGCTGTGCCAGTCTGATAATCGGTTGGGCCGGTTTTTCAGTACATACCCAGGTAATGAGTATTGTCAGTTCCACTGACATCAGGGTTAAACCGTACCTGACGGGTAAAGCCCTACAAGGTATTCTCTCCTGCGTCTACACCTTTGCAGGTTACTCCCTTTTCAGCAATGTACTTCTAAAGGATTCCGCAGTTTTTTCAAATAATACCGGAAGTATTCCTATCGAATGGGGATCTATTCTTAAAATCTCGATTCAATACATAGGTATTTCAGCCCTGATAATGATTCTGGTATCTGTTGCTTATTTATGTATAACAGGCCTTTTCTCAAAAAAAGAGTTACTTTAATTCGGATCTGTTGGTTTTTATTACCTCAGTTGCATCGGTAAGGATTTCTTCAACCTTGTTAAGTACACTATCAGCGTATTCCCTGGCACCCAGGCGGATTTCCCTGGCATTTTTTTGAGCACCGGCAATTATGTCATTAGCCTGTTCATAGGCCTTTTTAGTAATCTCATGCTCATCTACCAGCGATGCTATCTTGTTTTCAGCATCCTTTAATATGTTATTGGCTTCTTTCTGGGCTTCAA
>JAEYNI010000252.1 GCA_023412635.1 Bacillota bacterium | reverse complement strand
GTATACATGTGGACGGCATATTTAAAAACGGGGCGAATTATGAACCCTTTGAGCCCTCTGTGGTAGGTATGGAAAGAAAAATAATAGTCGGCAAACACTCCGGAAGAACAACTATTGAAGTAAAACTGATGGAATTTGGACTGGTATTTTCAGCAGAAAAAATTCAGGAGCTTCTTCGAAATGCTCAGGATATGAGTATAGACCTTGGAAGAAGCATTACCGATCAGGAATTTTATGAGCTTGCCTGTAATTTGACAAAATAGTAATATTTAGTTAATAATATCTGTTAATATAACAGATTTACAGATCCGGTCAGAGGGGTGGGCTTGACTTGAAACAAAAGAAATATCTTATAGATACTACGCTTCGGGATGGGGAACAAAGCCCCGGTTTTGCTTTCAGCATGGAGCAGAAGGTAAGGTTGGCGGTATTGCTGGACGGGGCGGGGATATATCAGATAGAAGCCGGAATTCCTGCAATGGGAGATTATGAGAAAGCTACAATATTAAGAATTCTGGAGAACAGAAAAAATGCCCGTATTTCAACCTGGAACAGAATGAACCGGGAGGATATTCTGCATTCCTTTGACTGTCATCCGGATATTATACATATCAGTGCTCCCATGTCTTATGTCCATATATACTCTAAATTGAAAAAAAACAAAGGGTGGCTACAGAAAAACCTTCAGGATTGTGTCAGCCTGGCCTTGGATAAGGGGTATGCCGTGACTGTCGGTTTTGAAGATGCATCGCGGGCAGATATAACCTTTATGATTGTTGTAGCTGAAATGCTCAAGGAGATGGGAGTATTGAATATAAGATATGCAGATACCGTAGGAGTCCTGACACCGTCGAGGGCATATCAGGCTGTAAATGAAATAAGGAGTCATACCGGAATAGCTATAGGAATACACGCACATAACGACTTAGGTATGGCTGTGGCAAACTCTTTGGAGGCTGCAAGAGCAGGGGCAGATTATATTGATACAACGCTTTCAGGTATTGGTGAACGGGCAGGGAACTGTGACTTAAATCAGTTTGTTTCAGCCAGCGAACACATATTTGACCTGGGGCTCAGTCATAATGAGGCATGTGTTTTAAAAGAAAAGGGCGAAGAGATTATTTTCAGAAACAAACTTTAGACTGCAGAGTTTATGCACGAGGTCATATATTTGATCATCAATTCTTCATAATAACAGGGAGGTGAATACCATGGAGCTATCACCGCTTTTCATATCACTGAAGGTTGCTTTAACAGCTACTTTGATAACAATATTCTTTGGAACAGCTGCTGCACGCCTCGTAATAAAAATAAAAAGATTTAAGGGCATAATAGATGGATTATTTACACTCCCTATGGTATTGCCTCCCACTGTTGTAGGATTTTTTCTGTTGGTTTTGCTGGGAAAAAACAGTCCTACCGGAAAATTTCTGATGAACCTGAATATCAATGTTGTTTTTACATGGGTAGGGGCTGTAATAGCCTCTGCCGTAGTTTCATTTCCGTTGATGTACAGGACGGTAAGAGGAGCCTTTGAACAATTTGACGTAAATATCATTCATGCTGCCAGAACTCTTGGAATGACCGAAAGTAAAATATTCAGAGCAATTGTGCTTCCTAACATCGTACCCGGTTTGATTGCAGGAACAATTCTTTCCTTTGCAAGAGCGTTGGGGGAATTTGGTGCAACCATGATGCTTGCTGGAAACATACCGGGTAAAACACAAACTATGTCTGTGGCTGTATATTCAGCTGTTCAGTCTGGAGACAGCGGTACCGCTTATAAATGGGTTGCCGTGGTATGTACAATGTCTTTTACCGCTATGATTTTAATGAACTTCTGGAATGGAAGACAAATTAAAAAGACCACGAAACGGGGTGATATTTGATGTCCCTCTTTGTAGATATCAAGAAAAAACTTGACGATTTCAATCTTGAAATAAAGTTCAGCACAGATAATAAGATTTTGGGACTTCTGGGTGCCTCGGGCTGCGGCAAGAGCATGACTCTTAAGTGTATTGCAGGAATAGAGGAGCCTGATGAAGGTAGAATTATACTTGAAGACAGGGTTTTGTTCGATTCCGATAAAAAGATAAACCTGCCGCCGCAGCAAAGAAAGGTAGGCTATCTTTTTCAGAACTATGCACTTTTCCCAAATATGACGGTAAAAGAAAATATAGAAGCCGGGGTAAGAGGAAATAAGACTGAAAGAGAGAAAATTGTCAGTGAAAAAATAGAGATGTTTTTCTTGAAAGGCCATGAATACAAAAAGCCCCATCAGCTTTCAGGCGGACAGCAGCAAAGAGTTGCTCTAGCCAGAATCCTGGCTTCAGAACCCGATGTAGTTTTGCTGGATGAGCCCTTTTCAGCGCTGGACAGTAATCTGAAATGGAATCTGGAACAGGAATTGATGGAGCTACTGTCAACGTACTCAGGTAAGGTTTTACTGGTTTCACACAACAGAAATGAAGTATACCGTTTTTCGGAAACCATAGCTGTACTGGCTGCCGGAAAAGTTGAAACTTTTTGTACCAGGAAAGAACTGTTTGACAATCCTGTAACAGTGGCTGCGGCACAGCTTACAGGATGTAAAAACATATCCCGGGCAGAAAAATTAACCAACCACACTCTTCATGCAGCTGATTGGGGTATTACACTTTATTCTAATAAAAAAGTACCTGATTATATAACTCATGTAGGGATGAGAGCTCATTATATAAAGTATTTTGATAATATTGATTTTACCAATACAATAAACTGCAAGGTTTCAAAGATTATCGAAAATCCGTTTTCATATATTATCATGCTAAATAATTTACAAAACAGAGATAAAAAAGAGATCAGCAAAATAAGATGGGAAGTGGATAAGGAGGAATGGGATAATATAGGTATTAATAAAGAAACCATAAGGGTGGTCTTTGACCCTGATAAGTTACTTCTGCTGTCTTAGTCACAAATTGGGTTCAGCATATATGGAAATATTGATTAACTCAACACTATATGGTAGCTTGTTAAGTGCCAATATTTCTCAAAAAATCGGGAAATGTTATTAGTATGCATTGACAACGAGATGAAAGCATATCCTCAAATACGCCATACCTAAGGGTTGGCCAAATTCTACAAAAGATAACACGAAATTAACAGAGTAACTTCAAGAAATTTACATTAGTCTCCTAATATAATTAGAGAAAAATATATTAGGAGGTGCGATTTTGAAAACCAAAAAAATAAAAGCCATTTTATGTGTATTTTTAGTACTGGCCATCATATTAACAATGCAGCCAGTATCAGTTTGGGCAGAAACTCAGGTCGAAACGGTAGCACAATGGGATTTTACCGCCGATCCCAATCCGGATAATTTAACTGAAATTCCAGCCACCGGAGGAACGGATAGAGGTGCTTACCTTACCACATCCCTGGGAAAACCCATAGACGGTTATACATCTGGGAATAAATCCATCTATGTAAATGGCTGGGATAATGGTGAAAACACTAAGTACTGGGAAATATCCCTTTCAGCGAAGGGCTTCGAAAATCTCAAAATATCCTTTAACAGCTTTAGTTCAGGGACGGGACCCAGAGATTTCAAACTACAGTACAGCACTGATAATTCAAACTTTTACGACGTTCAAAATGGAGATTACAAAAACGGCTCAAGTTCGAACGCACCTTTTAAACCTAATCTAATACTGCCATCAGCAATTAATGACAATGAAAACGTAAAATTGAGGTTCTTACAAACAAGTAATATATCTGTCAGGGCAGGAACCGACAAATACAGTGCAACTGAACAGGTTTCATCCACAGGAACCTCACGTTTATTTAATATTCTAATTCAAGGTGATAAAACTGCCGGTAACGAACAGCCTCCTGAGGAGGAAACGGGCTTAGTAACAGCATTCCCAGAAAGTGGTGCCATAATCATGGCCGGAAGCTCTGTAACACTGACAACAGTGACTTCGGGAGCAGCCATACAATATACCTTGAATGACGGGCCTGCGCAGCTATTGAGTACTACTTCCGGGGCAATAACAATCAATGAGTTCAACCAGCCTGACAACTCGGCTGTTATAAAGGCAAGAGAGGTTATTGGGCCCGTTTATGGCACCGAAAGTACTTTTATATATAAGCAGGCCCAGGTGGCAAAAGTAACTGCCACCCCGACAGGAAAGGTTCCGGCCGGAACACAGATTACACTTTCAAGTGAAACTCCAGGGGCGGCAATAAGCTATACTGTTACCTCAAAAGTGGGACAGCCTGAGGAGACCATGCAACCTGGAAAGGTATATAGCGGCCCAATTATTCTGGATAAGGAAATGTTTCCTGTGAGGCTTCAAGCTGTAGCCAAGCTAAGGGGTTATCTTGACAGTACAGCTGTAACCTTTGATTACAGTCTTGATGAGGGTTCTGGAACAGAACAGGTCTACTTCGGACAGATCCATTCCCATACAAATCAGTCAGACGGCTCAGGGTCACTTACCGATGCCTATGAGTATGCAAAAAATATTGCGAAACTGGACTTTTTTGCTGTGACTGATCACTCCAATTACTTCGATTCAACAAGTTCACCGGTTGAATACTCCAGCAGCAGTTCAAATTCAAAATGGCAGCAGTGTGTCGCAGCCGCTGATGCCGCGGCTTCAGATTCCTTTG
>JAEYNI010000173.1 GCA_023412635.1 Bacillota bacterium | reverse complement strand
CCAGGTTAGATTCACTTACAGTTGCCATTTCTGAAGCGAAATCTGTTAACTGGTTGGAAATGTGGGTCATACCTACATCAAAATTGCTCAATGAGCTTACTATATCGAGAAGCTCTTTTGCGGATACGGACATTTTCGCTTCAGAGTTCAATAGTCTTTGAAATTGATTTAATACTTTCTTGTGAAGATTGTATTTTATCTCAGGACCGGAAGTCTGCTTTCCGACCAGGGAATCTTCTACGTATTTCAATATGCATTCTGCTTCCTTGCACTGGGGCTTACGTAATAGTTTTTGGAGCATGATTCACCTCTAGCTAAAAATTTGAGTAACTAAGATATATCTACTGACTATTTGGATAAAAAACAGCCACAAATAAGGTTCAAAACCAAATTTGGTTGACAAAACATTTGCATATTTTATATTAGCGGATATGCGTGAACTTTTCAACATCAGGAAATACCGAATATCATGGGTTTTTACATAGAAGTCATGTATTGGTAAACAACGTTAAAACCTACCATAAAAAATCGCCTGCACTTTTATTTCTAAATAATGTATGATAATATTGAAATTGGAAATATAAAAGATATAATTCTATCTGACTGGGAGGGGATCTACATGCAGGGGCAAGATACCTTACTAAAAGAATTAAGTATTATTGATATTCTTAAACACTCCTTTGCAGTTATTAAGAAAAATTTGAAGCTTATTCTGTCAATTTTGTTTACTATTTATCTCCCATTATATACCGTATTGAGGTTTTTGAAGTTTAACCTTGCTGCATATTCGGTAGTCTTTAACATAATAGATTTTTTTGCAGGTACTCTTACAGTAGCATTAGTAGCCTATTTTACAGCTAAAAGCTTGTGGGGAAAAGAACCTGAGTGTGTATCAAAGCTATTCAAATTGTCAATAAAAAAGTATCCTCAGCTTATCTGCATTAGTTTAGTATTATTAGTTTTAACATCAGTTCTTTCAGCTATACTTGTTATTCCAGGGCTAATATTCTTTATATTTACCTCATTTTCAGCTTATGCTGTAGTATTAAGCGGAAAAAAGCTATTTTCTGCTATGAGTTACAGTTATCGGACAGTAAAGGGAAGCTTCTGGAAGGTTGCGCTATTCAAATGTCTCTTTTTGATCCCTACTCTAAGTAATATTCTGATAACTTACAAGCTTGCAAGGGCACTCTTCGGAATACAAAATCAGGTAGCAAGCATATTTACCGGGATGCTTAATGAGTTTTTATTGATAATAGTACTTGTAATAGATGTTGTACTTTATATGAATCTGGAGCAGGTTAAGGTTGGAAAAGTGGCAGAACCTAATAGCATTAATAGCGATGAGTATGGTAGTAATACTACCCAAAATCTAGAGGTTAAGCCAGTGAACAAATATAAAAAGCCTAATTATCCATTGAAGGAGGAATTAAATCCGAATAGCCCTATTGATGGTAATTGTGGTAATTTCCAGAGGAAGTGGAGTATCCCTCAATACGTGTACGCAGTTATTATAATGATTAGCCTGTCGATAGCTACCTGGAAGGAAATGCACTTCAGTCAAAGGGATATAGAAGAATATAGAGAAACTTTAATAGCCACTAATCTAGAATCTGGTGTTTTATTACGAAACGGGAATGCAACTACAGGACTTGCAGTGAGCACACCATCTATCGAACGATTAAAGTTACCTTTATCAAATGCTTTTTTTATTGAAAATAGCAAGAGCATAGGAAAAGCCTACTGGATTATTAATACAATGCCCAATTCTGAACTAAAATTTAGAATCGAAGAATTACTAAGAATATACGAAATTTATTACTGAGAGAACTATGAATTATATTTTATATTTAACACAAAAGTGTAATATATCCTGCAAATACTGTTATGTAAATAAAGATACCTCAACGATGAGCTTCGATGTAATAAGAAGGGTCGTTGATATTGCGGCTGAAAATAGAGATATGTCAGATATTCTGTTTTT
Organism: Bacillota bacterium; assembly: GCA_023412635.1. GTDB lineage: Bacteria > Bacillota > Clostridia > Acetivibrionales > DSM-1351 > Ruminiclostridium. The sequence continues at coordinate 1,286 of JAEYNI010000173.1, read as the reverse complement.
TGGCGGAGAACCATTGCTTGAAAAAGATCTACTATTCCAGACTGTTGAATACTGTAAGCATGTAGAAAAAAATTCAGATTGTAGATTTAGCTTTTCTTTAAATACAAACGGAATGCTTCTGGATGATGAATTCCTTTTATTTTCAGTGAAAAATAGAATAATGACCAGTATTAGTATTGACGGAATTAGAGAGGCCCATGATAGAAATAGAATAGATCTAGCCGGGAAAGGGACTTTTTCCAGAGTTTCCGAAAAGGCTGACTCCCTTCTGGAGGCACAGCCATATGCTATTTCCTTAACGTTGATAAACCCTGAAACTGTAGAGTTTATGTCGCAATCTATAGAGTACTTGATTACAAAGGGTTTTAGATATTTGCTGTGCAGCATAAATTACAGGGCCAATTGGGATAAGGAATCATTGAGGCAGCTTGAAAAGCAATACAGGCTGGTATCTAAAATATATCATAAAAGGCTTGAGAAGGGTATAAATATATACTTTTCTCCTTTTGATACTGCAATAAGTACATACATTAACAAAAGGGACCTTTGTAAGGAGAGGTGTGAACTTGGTATGCGCCAGGTTGCAATAAATCCTCAGGGAAAGATATTTCCATGTATCCAGTTTGCGGGGGATGAAGAATTCCAGATAGGTGACGTGTACAACGGAGTGAATAGAGATAAACACCAGCAGATGCTTGAGAAAAGTTCCAAGGAAAATGAGGCGTGTTTAGAATGCGCGTTAAATCAAAGATGCAATAACAGTTGTAGCTGTATTAATAAACTGTCAACAGGTAGAATAGATAAAATCTCACCGATTTTGTGTTCACATCAAAGGGTACTCATTCCAATAGCCGACAAGTTGGCAGAAAAGCTTTACAAGAAAAAAGTGCCCATTTTTCTTCAAAAGTTTTATGATGCAAAAACCTAGTCAAATTTAACTTATATAGAAATAATTTGATTAAATTTGTCCATTTAAATATTAAATAATATACAGTATATTTGATATTATAAAAATTATTAATACAGAGGATATCTATGTATAGCAAATTACATTAATAGTATTCAGAAAGCGTAAAAACTTAGTTAATACATAGTTAGGGGTTAAAGATGTCAATAAATTTCGTACAAGACATGACCGAAGGAAATGAAATCAAGCATTTGGTGAAGTTTTCAATGCCGATGCTTATTGGAAATGTATTTCAGCAATCCTATAACATAATCAATTCGATTATTGTCGGAAGGTATCTGGGCTCTAATGAACTGGCTGCAGTTGGTGCCACAGGCTC
>JAEYNI010000154.1 GCA_023412635.1 Bacillota bacterium | reverse complement strand
GCCAGATAACTCTGGTCATTTCGTCTCCATCCATTTCAACCAGAGGAGTCTTCATAATAATTTTAGCCATACACATGCTCCTTTTACTAAATAATTTATTTTGTATTATTTCTAAATCTTTATTGTTATATTTTTCACACTTCATTCACTAATATAGCATACTAAAGGGAGAAATGTAAATGGCACAGAATAAAAGTTATAGAATACAAAGCAAAATTATAGAATAGCTTAGCAGTCATTCTAATTAATTGAATTAGGTACAAATTTGGCAAAATCATTGTTGGCATTTAGTATACGAAGGCTTTGTTATAACTTTACAATTAATAATATTCTTGTTAAAATATAATTAGCTAATTTAGCTAATTATATTTTTATTATCAGATAATTTAGTGGTTACGCTTAGGCGCTTTAGCTATTTAGTTATAAGATTATTAACTAAAAACCTCAAGGAGGATTGACTTATGATTATCAATGCCACAGACCTGAAGAATAATCTAGGAAAATACCTGAGACTGGTTGAGAGAGAGGATATTTATATCACCAGCAACGGTAAAAAAGTAGCCAGACTGTCTGCTTATACCGAAGAATATCCCTCTACTGGTTCCCCCGAAGTTATAAAAGAAAGGGCCGGTGCCTATTCCCTGTTTCCGCGCAAAGCGACCTATGAAGAGTTCCTGCAGATTTCTGAAAACAGTGAGGAACGGTATGAGTATATTGACGGAGAGATATATCTTCTGGCTTCTCCAAAAACCACTCATCAACAGGTTTTAGGGGAACTGTTCGGTATTTTCTATACTTGGTTCAAGGGTAAAAAATGCAGACCTATGTTGGCTCCCTACGACATTACGCTAAAGCGTAATAATGAAAATATAAACGTAGTCCAGCCCGATTTGATGGTTATATGTGACCTTGAGGAAAATCTCAACGAAAAGGACTATTATATGGGTGTTCCCTCCCTCATGATTGAAATCCTATCGGAAAGCAGCAGAGGTAAGGATGCAGTTAAGAAGCTGGACTTATACATGTCCACTGGGGTTAAAGAATACTGGATTGTAAACCCTTTCAACAAGGAGATCAATGTATACCTTTTTGATAATTATGATGTTGTTAAGAATTTTACCTATAAAAACAATGAAAAAGTGGTCTCATACATTTTTGAAGGCCTGGAAGTAAGCCTTGAAAGCTTATTTTAACATAAAAGGAGTCTTCTGTTTAAAGCAGTAGACTCCTTTTTCACCAATATTCTATTTACACTATTGCCTCAACCCTGTGCACCTGTCCATCGTCCAAAAGTTCAAACCTGCTTCCTTCTATTGTTTTTCCATCTATAACAATGCTTTTTACTCCCTTATTTTGATGGCTTTGGTTCTTTATTGTAACATCATATACGGCAGCACCAAAACTGTACCTTACCGAAAACTCATTTACCCTTTTGGGAATGCACGGATCAAGCAATAAAAAGTTACCCTGTTTCTTAATTCCCAGAATATGCTCCAGACCTATCCTGTACATCCAGCCTGCTGCCCCGGTATACCAGGTCCAGCCGCCCCGGCCCTCGTTGGGATAAACAGCATATACATCAGCCGCCATAACATAAGGTTCCACCTTGTAGGTCATACATTCAATATCCGTTCTGGAATGATTGATCGGATTAATCATATCGTAAAGCTCCCATGCCTGCTCTCCGTTACCAAGCTTTGAAAAGGCATATATTACCCATGTAGCAGCATGAGTATACTGACCTCCGTTTTCCCTGACACCGGGCAGGTATCCTTTAATATATCCGGGATTAAGCTGGCTGTCATAAAAAGGTGGCGTAAGCAGTTTGATTAAACCATTTTTTCTGTCTATCAGATATTTTTCCAGTGCGCTCATGGCTTCTTCCACCCTGCTGGCCTTAGCTGCTTCTGAAATGGCTGCCCAGGATTGTGCAAGAGAATCTATTTTACCTTCATCATTTTGTATAGATCCCAGCGGTGAACCATCATCAAAATAAGCTCTTCTGTACCAACTGCCGTCCCAGGCTTCTCTTTCAATGGCTTCAATTATTTTTTGAGCTTTTATGATATATTCTTCGGCTCTGCCGTTATCTCCCATATGTCTGCAAACAGGAAGCATTCGAACAAGTACACAATATAGGAACCAGCCTAGCCATATACTCTCTCCCCTGCCGTTTATTCCGATAAGATTCATACCGTCATTCCAGTCTCCACCTCCCATCAGAGGAATATCATGGGGGCCAAAGTTCAGTGCCTTTTCGATAGCCCGTATACAGTGCTGATATACAGTTCCGGTCTCATCTGCAACCGAAGGAACCTCATACCTTTCATGCTCCTGATCAGTTAATAAGGGAGAGCTTAAGAATGGCTCTGTTAAGGTTAATATTTCATAATCACCTGTCGCGTTAATATAATCACATGTTACGTAGGGCAACCACAGTAAATCATCAGAATATCTCGTTCTAATACCATTGGTCTTCTGTTCATGCCACCAGTGTTGAACATCTCCTTCAATAAACTGATGTCTGCAGTGGAGTAAAATTTGATTTTTTGTTATCTCCGGCATTGAATAAACAACCGCCATAACATCCTGAAGCTGATCTCTGAAGCCAAACGCACCTCCAGCCTGATAATACCCGGTTCTGGCCCAGACTCTGCAGGATAGTACCTGGTACTGCAGCCATCCATTCAGGAGTATATTCATAGTTTTGTCGGGGGTATTGACCTGAATCTGCTTCAACCTGTTCTTCCAGCTTTCCTTCACTCTTTCAAGCTCATACCACGCCTGACTAACGCTGCTGAATTTAGTTATTAACTCTCTCACCTGTTCCAGCCTGTCCTGTCCAAACAGGAAAACCACATCTTTTGCCTCTCCCGGTCTGATTTGAAGTGCTGTTTTAATGACGGCACAGGCATCAAGACCTGCTCCGACAGTTCCCTTTAAAGTGTTTTTCATACCCTCGGGCTGTGAAATATCCATATTGTCCCCGATAAACTCAAGCCTGTGCCCCGAGTAGGTAACATTTTCGCCTGAACAGCTTAAAAAAGCAGTTAAATTTCGGAAGTCAGAGCTATAAACATTATCCATCAGCAACGTTGACAATTCACTGTCAAAACTCGTAACAATAAACGGTGCAGTTTGTCCGGCTTCACTTCCAAGCACAGGCTTTAGATAATACGCTGCATCCAGTCCGATTTCAGAGTCCGAAATATTTTTGAGCCGCAGTATACTGATTTTCAACGGAGCCTCCAAGGCAGTAAATTGTATCAATTCCTGCTCCAAGCCGTGACTTCTTTGGGAGTATACCGTATAACCAAAGCCATGACGTATTATATATGGATTAGTCTGCCTTACAGGCATAGGAGTACTGCTCCATAAAGCTCCGCTTTGTCTTTGATACAGATACAGAATCTCAGAAGGAGAGTCAAGGACAGGATCGTTAGCCCAGGTTGTAAGCTTGTTCTGGCTGCTGTTCTGATGCCAGGTATATCCCCCACCCGATTCTGTGCATATAAAGCCGAATTTATTATTGGCTATTACATTTGACCAGGGGGCCGGTGTGGTCTTACCAGCCTTAAGGCATATCACATACTCGTCACCTGATTCAGCAAAGCCTCCGATACCGTTAAAAAAGTTTAATTTTTCAATTATTCCTGCGACGTAACTACCCTCATCAGGGTCAGTCCAAACTGTTTCATCCAACACTGTCCGAGTTTTATCGGCACCTATTATTATACCTGCTTCCATATCTGCTGATGAACCGACACCAACTTGAGATCTAACTGTATAGTTCTCGATTTCTCCAAGCTTGCCTACCTTTGTAGACTGAATTACTTCATCAGAGTTTACAGCAGCATCTATAAGGTCCCCAACCCCATCATCAGCATTAATCACTATTTTTGCACAGGCGAAAAGTAAATTCTTCTGTTCTGGTGTCATCTGCTTGGAGTTTCTTATATATATTCCGCCTCTTCTATCCATCAAATCAAATGAGCGGCCTGAAACTGCAAGGTCCCTGATCATATCAAGCAGAGGTTGAATATATGATTCCTCATCGGTTATCAGAATTACCAGATCAAAACCGACACCTTTTAAACGTAGGAAGTCGTGCAATTTCAGAACCCACCTGATTTCTTCAAAGCTGTCCCTGATCCCAACAGTAACCAATATTATAGGTATATCACCCGAAATGCCGAAAGTCCACAGTCCTGACTGACTGAGTGTATTTTTAGCAATATACTCCGACAGGTTTCTCCGATCAATGCCGTATAAAAGCTTTGGAAGGAGCTTAAGATACGCCCTTTCATCATTACCGCTGATGTTTATAAAACCTGCCTCCACAATACTTCTCGTCCAGGCCATTTCTACAACCCTGTCAGCTGCACTCACATCACAATATTTTTCAAGCATGTCTATGGCTGTCCTTCTTGAATCGCAGGTACCGATGGCAAAATTAACAACCGAGGTTTCGCCAGGATCAACACAGACCCTGATTCTAAGGCAGAAAACAGGATCCAGCACCGGACCTACCGAGTTTGATAAAGGCTGGTCGGGCTCCATCGCCTTCGGATAGTCAAGACTTCTGTTTCTTCCGATAAATTGCGAGCGATCAGTTTCATACTCTATATTTCCTTGAACAGTTCCATTTGTTGAAACAGTATGATAACCCCATACCGTTTGTTTTACATCATCTCTTTTTCTACGCATTGCCAGAAGACCGTTAAAATCACTGATATATTCAGTCTTTACAAAAAGCTTACTAAAAGCTGGGTGTGCAGTATCCGATTCGGGCTGTGTCAGTACAACCTCCATATAGCTTGTTAGTTCAACAACTCTCTTTGAACCGCTGTGATTATGGATACTGACTCTTCTTACTTCTGTATTGTCCTCAGTGCTAACAAGAACCTCTGTATTTGTTTCTATATTACCCTCCCTTCTAATATACTCAGCCTTATGGGGTGAGAAAACAACCTTATATATTTCCGGTTGTGTATTAACCGGGTTAAATGTAGTGGACCAGAACTCATTGGAATTTACATTCCTAAGATAGATAAATACGCCACTGCTGGCCATGTAATCGTTGGTCCACCTGTAGACAGCCAGGGAATGGCATCTTGCAAAACCGCTCCCCCTGTCGGTAAGCATGACGTTATAGCTTCCATTTGTAAGAAGATGCAGGTTCGGAGCAGCCTCAAGCTTGGTATAGCTTCGTACTACCGTTTCATCTGCATTATCCTGTTTTCTGAAGGTGTACAATGGTTTTTCTCTGTGTTCCCTTGAAATCACAACATGAGCAGGGAATTTTTCCTGTATCAGAGAGTCTACGGCTTTCACCCTGGGATCGGAATGGAATCTGCGCTGCATTATGTTGTCTTTAAAAAAGTTAACAAAGGCGAGCATACTCATACCCTGATGATGAACCATATAGCTTTTTACGATTGCATTGCTTTGTCCTTCATTAAGCCTTGAATAGGTAAAGTCCAGAGCCTCATAAAGTCCGAATTGTCCCTCGGCACCAAATTCTCTGAGCCTTTCGATGTTATTCCAGCATTCCAAGGGGGCTATATCTATTGCCATAACTGTTGCATATGGAGCAATTACCATGTCGTTTATCAACCCGCGTTTTAAACCCAGGTATGGGACTCCGAAAGCCCTGTACTGGTAATTTAATGCAATGTCAAAAGCGTAGTAACAGGATTCGGATATTCCCCAGGGTATATTTTTACTCTGGCCGTACTTCATCTGGGCATTAATTACAAAATGATAGGTTTTTTCTACCAGAGTATTGGGATAGCTCTTTATAACCAGTCTTGGCATTAAATATTCAAACATTGTGCCTGTCCAGGATACAAGTCCTTTTTCTCCATCTATACGGGTTAATTTTCTACTCAGCTTAAACCAGTGCTGCTTTTCCACTTCCCCCTTTGCTATGGCTACAAGGCTGGTCTGTCTCGCCTCAGATGCAAAAAGATCATAGTGTGATTTGCTTGGATGTCCTTCTTCTACATCAAAACCAATTGTAAATAAATTCAGTCTTGGATCATACAAGCTTTTGAAATTCATACCGTCGGCAAGAGATCTTACTCTCATTCTCAAAGCTTGCAACTGAACCTTCAATTCTTCAATTTTATTAAACTCGCAGAAAATCAACTCTCCGAATTCATGATGTAATGCTTGGAATATATCCACGGCGGTAATTAACTTCTTAACCCAATAGCCTTTTTTACTATTCTCATCAAGCTGTTCAAGATATTTTGCAATATTTTCAAAAAGCAGAGTATAGCTGTTTTCAAGCCTTTTCAAACTGTCAGCATTGCTTGTTCCTGTTGTATCGAAAGACTTTTCAGCATTTTGCTTATTTCCGACCTGTTCATTCCGGGATGTGAAAAGTAATTTTTTCAGAACTTTAATTTCAAATAACGGCTTATCTTTGTTTATTTCCCTGTTGCAAAGTTCCAGCAATTCCAGAAAAGCCTCAAAAATTGTTTCATCGTATATGGGTTTATGCCCGTACTGTTTAAGCCCCTCCTCAAGAACCATCAAATAACCCGCCAGATTTCCACTGTCCACTGTTGAAATAAATTTAGGACGCAGGACTTCAAGGTTTGTGGTATTATACCAATTATAAAGATGTCCGTTCCATTTCTCCATTTTATCAATAGTATCTACTGTATTTCGAATTCTCTGCAGCAAATCGATTGAATTTATATAACCCATATCTCGTGCAGCCAGGTGTGATACCATCAATAAACCTATATTTGTAGGCGATGTACGGTGAGCTGCTCCCTTATATGGCTCCTCCTGATAGTTGTCTGCAGGAAGGTAGTTCTCCTCCTGTCCCGCAAATTCATCAAAATAGCACCAGGTTTTTCTTGAAAGAAGCCTCAACTCATATAATCTTTCTTCTGACAAAACTTCTTTTTTGTTATTCGCAGGTCTGCTTATATAGCAGGCAACCCATGGCGAAAGCAGCCATAATATAAAAAATGCCAGTGAAAGGAGAAAATAACCCCGATATGAAAATACAACGGAAGTTAGAACTGCTGCACCGTACAGGGGGGCAAACCACATTCGTCTGTAATAGCTGGAAATATCATTTTTTAGTGCCAGCTCCATATCGGCAGCAGTTACCCATTCCAGAAGATTTTTCTTAGTTATCAGCACACGTCCAAGGGTTTTTATTATAGCATCGGCCATTAGATAACCCTGATAGGGTGCCAACGTCAGCATAAGCCCTACCTGAAGCAGTATGGCGTTAAAGCCGGTTATTATGGTGGCGCTCCTCTTAGCTATATATACTCTGTAATTCCCAACAAATATAAGGTATACAAAATAGCTGATTATGGGTGCACATAAAGCAAATACATTCAGGCATATCCAGGCACCTGAACTGTTGCGTACCGAAAGTAGGCATAGCAGCAAAATCAGAGCCGATACAGGGTATACAAGACTTCTCCGTAAATTATCAAACATTTTCCACTTGGACAAAAGGGATAATTTGTTTTTACCAAATATCCAGGGCAGCAGCTGCCAGTCCCCTCTTGTCCAGCGGTGAAGCCGCATCATAAAGGAATTATATTTTGCAGGATACCCGTCTATCAGTTCAATATCTGTGACAAGACCTGTTCTTAAGAAGCTGCCCTCCAGTAAATCGTGACTAAGGACAGTATTTTCAGGAATTACACCGTCCAAGGCCTTCTGGAAAATATCAACGTCATATATGCCCTTCCCTGTAAAGATACCCTCTCCAAATGCGTCCTGATAAACATCGGATACAGTTGTAGTATACGGATCAATTCCTCCCTGTCCGGCGAATATCTTTGTAAAAGCAGAAGCATTTGCACTTTCAATATTTACATCAATTCTGGGCTGAAGAATACCATAGCCTTCCTTTACAATTCCATCCTCACTGTCATATACAGCTTTATTCATCGGATGAGCAATAGTCCCAACAAGTTGTTTTGCTGCTTCAATGGGCAGATGAGTATCTGCATCAAGGGTTATAACATATTTAACCCTCGGTAATTCCTGCTGAACTGTACTATTATATATATAACTGGTATTGGAGTCCCCACGGAGCACCCTGTTAAATTCTACGATGGCTCCCCTTTTTCTCTCCCAGCCCATCCATTTCTGCTGTTTTTCATTGAATTGTCTTTTTCTGCACATAAAGTAGAATACAGGTTTACCCTGGTCAGCATACTTTTCATTAAGCTGCCTTATTCTCTCAAGTGCACTATTAATTATTTCTTCATCCTCCGGAAGTATTTCTGTTTTTGCATCCTTGAAATCTCCCAACAGAGTAAAGTAAATATTGTCGTCTTTATTTGCAAAATAAAAAACTTCAAGATTGTCAATAAGGTCCAGCGTTCTTTTTACATTAGGAATCAGTGTTGGAACAATAACCATAGTGGCGATTTCCTCAGGGATTCCCTCCTTAAGTTCGAGCTTTGGCAGACGTGCAGGTCTGATGGTACGGCTGAGAACACTATTTACTAAAGTAGTAGCTATTTCACTGGCAGGAATCAGACCCAAAACCCCTAATACAATTGCCATTATCCGAGAAAATCCGTTTTCACGGGTATAGCTGTATATTAATGGTATTGCCATAAATATTACCGATAATAGAACTATTGAGTAAATAAATACCTTCACGGAATGTCTCTTTATATATGGAAAATACTCAGTATCCTCACTGTGCTTTTTATTAAATTCGCGATACATACTATTGCTGCCTTTACCTATCAGGTAATAGCCTACATGCTTTTCCCTGACATCTTTACTATCTTGATCTATAGCCTCACCCGCAAACCGGCAGCTCAATCTTGCAATATTTATTTCAGTAGTACTATATTTTTCAGCCAACTCTACTACCATATTTCTATAATAATTTCTTGAATTAAAATCCATTTGGGGATAAATACCCGATGGATCTTGCTTTAGCAATCTTTCAACCTCACTGAGACTTTCAAACATAGCTGTGCTGTCATAACCTGACAATGAACGCAGACTGTTTATCACGTTGCCTATGGATACCTGGTAGACAGCCTGATTGTGATGATCCATTGAAATATAGGTATCTGTATTAGCACTTTTTTCAATAAGTATGCTATCTATACAATCAATCATCCAATTAGTTTTTGAGCCTTCTTTTCTTAATTTCCTAATAAGAAACTCAACAAATGCAGGAGACAACTCTTCAAGTCCTGTAATCCGCTCTCTGAATGCATCGCAATCCTGTTCGAAACCTTTTACAAGTCCTGAGAGTTCCTGTGCTCTGTACCATTCCCTTCTGGTCGCCAACATTCTTTCACATACCAACCACAATTTTTCCATCAATGCCGCCTTTACCATCAGTGTAAGCAGCCAAAGTTCTTCTATAGAAAGAAAGGTATATCTCTGGTAGGCTGTAATAAAATCTCGTATTGTCTTTTCATTGGCATTCCCGTCGACATGGGATACAATTTCAACCGCAATGGAGTATATTCTCGGAAAACCACTGTAGGCACCTTCTGCTATTACAGGTACAGCTTTTGTTATATCGTTGAGTTCCTTTATTATTACACTTTTCTGCTCCTCAATAATATAAAAGTTGTCGAGAAGCCACTCTGCAGCCGGTGGGATTGGGAAAGAAGATGCGGAATCGTTATTCAGGTTTTCATAAGTCTTGAGAATACTTTGAAACTTGGCCTCAATTCGACCGGACACTTTTTTTATACTTTTCCTGTTTTTAACTGTAACCTGTGCTTTTGCAAGTTCCTCCGCATGACGTTCAAGCTCATCGCTGCACAGAACAACATCTTCGATCTGAAACTCGAAATAAGGGTGCTTATTTATCCATATTATTAAAGTCGTAAAAA
>JAEYNI010000120.1 GCA_023412635.1 Bacillota bacterium | reverse complement strand
AGGAACAGGTGCGGGGTCTGCTGGCTGGAGGAGTGGATCTGTTTGTTATAGAGACTATGATTGATATACAGGAGGCTCGAGCTGCGCTTTTGGCTGTAAAGGAGAGCTGTGACCTGCCGGTTTGTGTAAGTATGAGCTTTGATGAAAGTTTAAGAACCCTGACTGGAACAGATCCTGTTACTGCCCTTATAACCCTTCAAAGTCTTGGAGCCGATGCGGTGGGCTGTAATTGTTCTACAGGTCCTGAGCATATGGTGGAGATCATAACTAAAATGAAACCTTATGCCAAGGTGCCGCTGATGGCTAAGCCCAATGCCGGTCTGCCCAGGCTGGTAAATGGTGTAACTGTATTTGATATGGGAGCAGAAGAATTCGGTTCATTCGCAGAGCGTTTTATTCAGGCCGGTGTGAACCTGCTTGGAGGCTGCTGTGGAACTTCCCCGGATTATATAAGGGAGCTGTACAGGAACTGTCGAGATTTAACACCTCAGAATCCAGTTTTCAGCCAATATAGTGCGGTTTCATCCTCAAGAAAAACAGTGTTTTTTGGTATTAATAAACCGGTGGCTATTGTGGGCGAACGTATTAATCCAACAGGAAAAAAAGGTCTGCAAGCAGAGCTCAGGGAAGGCTCAACCAATGAAATAAGAAAATTTGCTCATGAACAGATTGAAAAGGGCGCGGATATTCTGGATGTGAATGTAGGCATGCCGGGTATAGATGAGAAGGAAGTTATGGTAAATACCGTGACTTTGCTCAGTAGTATATCCGATGCTCCCTTGTGTTTGGATTCATCATCTCCGGAGGTACTTGAGGCAGCTTTAAGAATCTATCCCGGACGTGCGCTTATAAATTCCATATCACATGAAAAAATAAAGCTTGAACGATTGCTGCCGGTGGCTGCTAAATATGGAGCTATGTTTATACTTCTTCCTCTGAGTGACGAGGGAGTTCCGGAAAAGGCCATACAGAGACAGGCTATCGTTCAGGAAGTATTCAATAAAGCGGCTGTCTATGGTTATAAGAAAAATGATATTGTGGTAGACGGACTGGTTATGACGGTTTCATCCAATCAGGAGGCAGCACTGGAAACCTTGAAGCTGATAGAATGGTGCAGCAAAGAGTTTGGATGTGGAACCATAGTTGGTTTGTCAAACGTCTCCTTTGGCTTGCCTGAAAGAGGATGGGTAAATGCTGCTTTTATGTCAATGGCAATAGCCAAGGGGCTTACAATGGCAATAGCAAATCCCTCCAGTGACTTGCTTATGTGTATAAAAATGGCCTGTGATGTAATAATGAAAAATGATATAAACAGCAGAAATTACATTACTTACTTCAACAATAAGGAGAAACCTTTAACTGGCGAAAATGAGAGCAGAACAGGTGAAAAAAATACTGAAAAGAATACTGGTGAAAGAATATTTGATGCAGTTTTAAATGGAGACAATGAAGGAATAGGAGTGCTTGTAGATAAGGCTGTCGCTGAAAAGATTGCTCCTCAGGACATTGTTGACCTTTATTTGATACCTGCAATCAGCCAGGTTGGAAAGCTATTTGATGAAAAGAGATATTTTCTTCCTCAGCTTATTCAAAGTGCTGAAACAATGAAGGCCGGCTTTACGGTTTTAGAACCATTACTCAAACAAAAAAACTCAAACGAGGAAAAAGAAGCTATTGTAATTGTTATAGCTACAGTAAAAGGGGATATCCATGATATTGGGAAAAATATAGTCGGACTTATGCTTCGCAACTATGGCTTTAAGGTACATGACCTCGGAAAGGATGTAAGTGCCGAGGAAATTGTATACCAAGCAAAGACATTGAAGGCTCACATAATAGGCCTGTCCGCCTTAATGACTACTACCATGGTAGAGATGGAAGAAGTGATAAACCTTGCAAAAGAGCAAGGTTTAAGCTGCAGATTTATGATCGGAGGAGCAGTAGTAGACGAGGAATATGCAAAAGTAATCGGAGCAGACGGATATTCCCGGGATGCCTACGAGGCTGTTAAACTTGCGAAAAGACTTTCAAATAAACAAAACCCATAGAATATTAAATCAAAACTTATAACATAATTAATTCTATCTCCAGGAGTATTTAATATTGGCTAAACCGATTATGATACAGGGTACAACTTCAAATGCAGGAAAAAGTCTTATCACTGCTGGGCTTTGCCGCATTTTCGCTCAGGACGGCTTCAGTGTGGCGCCCTTTAAATCGCAGAATATGGCTCTGAATTCCTACATTACAGAGGATGGGCTTGAGATGGGAAGGGCGCAGGTAGTGCAAGCAGAAGCAGCTTATAAAAAACCTGACATTCGAATGAATCCTATTCTATTGAAGCCGACTAACGACAGCAGTTCGCAGGTTATTCTAAATGGAGAACCTGTGGGCAATATGAATGCTATGGATTACTGTAAAAATAAAGAATTATATATTTCCGAGATAATGAAAAGTTATAATTCACTGGCAGAAGAAAACGACATTATTGTTATAGAGGGTGCTGGAAGTCCTGCTGAAATAAACTTAAAAGAAAACGATATAGTAAATATGGGTATGGCAAAGCTAGCAAACGCCCCTGTCCTAATTGTAGGAGACATTTTTAAAGGTGGTGTTTTTGCTGCTCTTTATGGGACTTACATGCTTCTGGATGAAATAGAAAGAAAGTACATAAAGGGAAACATAATTAATAAGTTCTGTGGAGATGTCAAGTTACTTGAACCAGGTCTTAAAATGCTTGAAGAGCTTATTCCTGTTCCAACCGTGGGCGTGGTTCCCTATATGGATCTGAGAATAGATGATGAAGACAGTCTTTCGGAGGTTTTCAAAAATAAGGAGTCTGTATCCGATATTGATATTGCTGTTGTCAGATTGCCTAAAATATCGAATTTTACTGACTTTAATGCCTTTGAGATAGCAATGGGTATCAAAGTCAGATATATTTCAGATGTTAGAGACTTCAAAAATCCTGATTTACTGATTTTGCCCGGCACAAAGAACACCATTGATGACTTGAAATGGCTAAGAGAAAGTGGATTTGAAGCAGAGATATTGAAATATTCGAATAATGGTAATCCCGTATTTGGAATTTGTGGTGGCTTTCAAATGCTGTGTGAAACCTTGAAAGACCCTTATAACGTTGAGGGCGGAGGAGAAATAAAAGGACTGGGACTTATTGAGGCAGACACTGTATTTCAAGAGGTAAAAACAAGAACAAGGGTTAGCGGTAGATTTGAAAATTCCGGAGGAATTTTTTCAGACCTTAACGGCTTAGGTTTTGAAGGCTATGAAATTCATATGGGAATTACTGAGACAAGTGGCTTTTTATCAAAATTAAATAGCATTGACGGTGAGGTAAAAACAGACGGAATATGCCAGGGTAACGTTTATGGAAGTTATGTTCACGGTATTTTTGACAATGAGGAAATTTTGACCACAATCATTAAGAGCCTATATAGAAAGAAAGGGTTAACATATAATGTTACCTTTAAGATTGATTTAAAATCACATAAAGAAAATGAATACAACAGATTGGCTGACGAACTTCGCAAAGTGCTTGATATGGAGTACATTTACAAAATTATTAAAGAAGGTATCAGCTAATACAAATTTCTATTTTGATATCCTATAACCACCGTCGACAAATATTGTTTCTCCGTTTATGTAATCAGCCATATCGGATAACAAAAATAATACTACGTTGGCAATATCTTCGGAATTTGCTATTTTCCCCACAGGTATTAAGCTTTCTGAAGAACTGCGTATTTGAGCATTATCAAAAGAATTAGAAGTCATACCGGTATACGTAAACCCAGGGGCGACAGAGTTAACACGTATGTTATGAACCGCTAAATCCAGAGCCATTGCTGAGGTAAGGGCAACTACACCACCCTTGGCAGCGGCATAATCAGCCATATTTGGTCTAAATATTTTTGATCTGATGCAACTAATATTTACGATTTTACCGGCTTTGTATTTTATCATATTTGAGGCTACATATTTTGAAAGGATAAAAACTCCGGTAAGGTTAGTCTCGATGACATTATTCCATTCAGTAATACTCAGATCATAAAATGGCTTTGAGTTTGCAAATACACCGGCACAGTTTACAAGCCCATCTATTTCTCCATATTTTATTTCAATTTCATCAACTATTTGTTTGACCTTTTGTTCATTCTTCACATCAACCGTATAATGTATATATTTTTCGTGGATTCTTACGCTAACTTTAATGTCAATACCAATAACGGTTGCATCCGAATTCAGTAATAGCTCTGTACAAGCTTTGCCTATACCTGACTCTGCTCCCGAGACAATGAATAATTTATTTGTGAAATCCATTTTAATGCTCCTTATAATTCTACTGATAATAATACAGCGGATTATCAGCTTTATTAATTTTAGCATGAAATAATTAACATTTGCAAACATACACAAAATCAGCAGGTAAAGAAAATTTTTACATAATAGTTGTATGTTACAATATTTGTATGTAACAATTGTTAAGAGTAGTAGTTATAATCTATATTACCGGTAAAAATTGTGATTTGATGGTGGCTTACCGAAAGCTCAGGAATTGCATGATAAACTTAGAGAGAAATACAAATCAACTTGCTGTCGAGTTCTAACTAAACCAGTCGAGTGGGGCACTGTAGAACATTTTCAGTATTGCGAAAAATATGTTGGTGGAACTGTTGATATACTATATGATATATTACATAAATAAATAGTTTGAATAATAGAGTGGAAGCCAGGTGTTTCCGCTTTTTTTATGATTATTGTGTATAGTAACATTATATAAATGAGTAAACTGTATGAACATATAATTAATTTGAGCATAAAATGATATATATAAATATTTATAAATGTATTTAGTGTGAAAATCTTAAATATACAGAAATATATTGAATATATATAGATATTAATTTATATTATATATAGATAGTTATCAATATGCTGAGGTGATAAAGTAATGATAAATTATGAAGATAACTCAAAAATTATAAAGGCCCTATCAGACCCTGGTAGGCTTAAAATCATTGATATTTTGTCATGTGGAGAACAGTGTGCTTGTGATATATTGGAGCAGTTTGAGTTTACGCAGCCAACTTTATCACATCATATGAAGGTATTGATTGATTGCGGGCTTGTAAAAAGCAGAAAAGAAGGACTTTGGAACTATTACTCTTTGAATAGTACCAATTGTAACAAATTAATTCTGTTTCTTATGAACCTCATTACAGATACGGAAGACTGCATCTGTAAAAATAAATGCAAATGTGATTGTTAAATTAAGGAGAGCTAATTATGAAAAGAATGGTAATTTTTGACCCAGCCATGTGTTGTTCAACCGGAGTATGTGGACCATCTGTAGATAAAGAACTATTAAGGGTATCAACAGTTTTGAATAACTTAAAAAATAAAGGAGTTATGGTTGAGAGATACAATCTTACAAATAACCCTCAAATATTTGTTGATAACAAAGAAATAAACGATCTGCTCAATAAATATGGAGTTGATATACTTCCTGTTACTATGATTGACGGAGTTGTCATTAAGACAAAAGCATACCCCACGGATGAGGAATTTTGCAGCTTTCTAGAAGTTCCAGCGGAATATCTTCGGGCCACAGTTAAAATTAAGCCTAAATCGAAAGGCTGCGGCTGTAAAAATGGTTGCTGCTAATAATGAAAAGGGGGATATAATGTTCGAAAAGTTTAAATTGGATGAAATACAATTGACTAAATATATTTTTTTTACAGGCAAAGGTGGAGTTGGAAAGACTTCTGCAGCATGTGCGACAGCTGTGGCTCTTGCTGATACAGGAAAAAAGATAATGCTTATTAGTACAGATCCTGCATCAAACCTTCAGGATGTTTTTGATACGGAGCTAAATAATAAAGGTGTAAATATACAGGATGTGCCGAATCTTACTG
>JAEYNI010000079.1 GCA_023412635.1 Bacillota bacterium | reverse complement strand
GGTTGTTACCCCAAGGCACGGCAAGGCTGTTGAAATTAATGCCTTATGGTTTAACGGCCTGATGATTATGTCAAAGCTGTCACAGAAGTTTGGTGAAGTTGATATATACCTTGAGCCGGCTTCAAGGGCAAAAGCCGCCTTTGAGAAAACCTTCTGGAATGAAGAAAAACAGTGCCTTTATGATGTTGTTAATGAAGCCGGCAACGACGATAGCATAAGGCCGAATCAGATACTTGCCGTGGGACTGTCCTACGCTGCGATAGATGGACATAAGGCAAATCGAGTTGTGGAAAAGGTCTGGAGAGAACTTTATACGCCTTATGGCCTGAGAACTCTGTCCCAGGACAGTCCTCAGTACAGAGGTGTGTATTCCGGCGATGTCTGGAGCAGGGATGGAGCATATCACCAGGGAACAGTCTGGACATGGATTTTGGGCAGATTTATAACTGCTTATATCAGGGTTAACGGAAATACGGCTGAAGCCAGAGAAAAAGCCCGTGATTTTATTCTGCCCTTTGCAGACCATATAAGAGATGCCGGAATAGGCAGCATTTCAGAAATTTTTGATGGAAGTAATCCCCATTATCCAAGAGGCTGCTTTGCACAGGCATGGAGTGTAGCTGAAATTCTGAGAGCAGCCGTTGAAGACGTAGGGCTCAAATAGTGAAGTGAGTGAGAATGAAATACTGACTTCTGGCGATTGACTACTTCTGAAAGGAGTTGATAAGGTGTCTTTTTCGACTATAGTTAAGGACGAGCTTTGTAGAGTGGAACTGCATCAGGATTATTGCTGTATGAAATCTGAAATTCTGGGAGTTATTTTAACAAATAACCTTTTTACTAATGAGAAAAACAACAAGAATGTTAAAATGGTTACTGAAAATGCGGCTTTTGCAAGGAGAGTTTATTCGACCGTCAGGAAGGTGTACGGTATTAGCCCTGAGGTTGCCATAAGAAGAAGCAGCAAGCTGAAAAAGCATGTATCCTATTCCGTTATATTTGCCTCCATGCAGTTGATAAATAAAATACTATATGAGTTCGGAATCAGCGCTTTTTCCGCTCAGGATTACAACCCTGTAAATATTCTTAAAAGCATATGCTGTAAAAAAAGTTTTCTTCGTGCTGCTTTTTTATCCGGAGGTTCCATCAGTGATCCCGAAAAAACCTATCATCTTGAAATCTCTACCCATAATAACTCCTGCGCCGAGTTAATAAAGGAGCTCCTGTCCGACTACCAAATAAACGTTAAAATAATTGTCCGTAAAGGTAATTATGTAGCATATATAAAAGAAGGAGAGCATATCGTTGACTTTTTAAACGTTATCGGTGCTCACAGTGCATTAATGGAGCTGGAAAATGTACGAATTCTTAAGGATATGAGAAATAGTGTCAACAGAATAGTTAATTGTGAGACGGCAAACCTTGAAAAGACTGTTAATGCGTCTGTCAGACAAATGGAAAATATAAGATTTATACAGAATACCATAGGAATCGACAAGCTGCCTGAAAATCTTATAGAGATTGCGAATTTAAGGCTGGAATACAGTGAAGCCAGTTTGAAAGAGCTTGGCGAAATGCTCCACCCCAAGCTTGGAAAATCAGGTGTAAATCACAGACTCCGCAAGCTGGATGAAATTGCAGATCAGTTGAGGGGTAGCTTGAAAGACTCTGTAAATTAAAGGGAATCCAGGGGAAATATAGAATAGTATAACATCTAACTATGACCGGTTTTGATCGGCGAGCAAGTATGCAGAGGTATACTTGGATAACTTAAAGGGAATGGACACTGATATCAGGGTATTATCAGTGTCTCTGAATTAAAGGGGGCAAAATACTTGGATGTTAAGCTACTAAAGAAGGGAACAACTCTGGTGATCAGGATAATGGAAGATATGGACCACCATTCTGCTCAATACCTCAGGCAGAAAATTGACAGTGAAATTATTAAGGCTACTGTAAAAAATATTATTTTTGACTTTTCAAAAGTTAATTTCATGGATAGTTCAGGAATTGGTATAGTTGTCGGGAGATATAAAAACATTCAGAAGCTCAATGGGAAAGCTGCAATAGTAAATGCCAATCAAAAAATAATGCAAATTTTTGAAATGTCCGGTGTACTTAAAATAATACCTGCCTATTCGGATTTGGATGATGCTATCTCCAGTATGTGCGGATAATTGCAGCAATTAGAACTGGTCTTTATAAATAGCCCAAGGTGCCTTAGGAGTAGCGTGAAAAATACATTTTAAGTCATCGTGCATTTCACGCAGCAAAAACCCGCTAAGCGGCTTTTTATTACTATTTTTATACGCGCTCTGCGCGTAGATGGAGGTTAGTATGCAGCTTATAAATGAAATGAAACTTGAATTTATGAGTAAATCAAATAATGAGGCTTTTGGAAGGGTGGTTGCAGCAGCTTTCGCATCACAGCTTGACCCTACTGTTGAAGAACTGGCCGATATTAAGACTGCTGTATCCGAAGCAGTGACAAATGCTATTATTCATGGCTATGAGAATAAACCCGGCATGGTAACAATGGTATGCTGGTTATATGATGCCGGAATTGAAATCTGTATTTCTGATGAAGGAAAAGGTATAGAGGATGTAGAGCTCGCAAGGCAGCCGCTTTATACGTCAAAACCTGATATGGAACGCTCCGGGATGGGCTTTACTGTTATGGAAAGCTTTATGGATAGCGTTAATATCAAGTCTGAACCTGACAAGGGAACCACTGTTACAATGTTTAAAAATATTAAGCACTGATTTGTCTTACTCAAACTGAACGCAGGGGTAGAAATTTTTTACTCACACTTGTAAAAATTTGTTATAAATGTATAAAAATATATAAGCCTGCTAATAATGTTTATATGGATGTATTTAATCGGCAATATGTGTAATATGTGACAGAAAGGTTTGGTAGGCTATGAAGGATATGACTGATGAAGCAGTTCTAACACTTATCATAAATGCTAAAGCTGGGGACAGACAGGCTCAGGCCACTTTGGTTGAGAAAAATGTGGGTCTGGTTTGGAGTATCGTAAAAAGGTTTCAGAACAGAGGCTATGAGATTGACGATTTATACCAGATAGGGAGCATCGGGTTAATTAAGGCAATCAATAAATTTGATGCGTCATATGGTGTAAAGTTCTCTACATATGCAGTACCTATGATTATTGGAGAAATCAAACGGTTCATAAGGGATGATGGAATAATAAAGGTAAGCAGATCCCTGAAGGAAATCGCATCAAAAGCACGCATTACAAAGGAAATTGTCAGCAAGGAATTGGGCAGGGAACCTTCTGTAAATGAAATAGC
>JAEYNI010000061.1 GCA_023412635.1 Bacillota bacterium | reverse complement strand
GGTTCCCGAGTGGCCAAAGGGGGCAGACTGTAAATCTGTTGTCAGTGACTTCGATGGTTCGAATCCATCTCCCTCCACCAACAAAGCCTTGTGCATTCGCGATTAACGCTGTGCGCGGGGTTTTTATCTTTCAGGAAAATAATTTATTAGAAAAACCCCGTAGGACTATTAAGTGTTCTACGGGGTTTTTCTATAAATATAAACTAATTAATTTGAGGAGACTGATTAATATCTAAAGCTCCAGCCGGGGAACCACTGAAGGAAGCTTGCATACCATCTCGGAACAATCATTCCGGAAAGAATCGGATAAAACATAATAAACAATAAGGCTGTAAGAACCAGATAAATATATACAACCCTTCTTGCAAGCTTTCCATATTCATAAAATATTTTCATCAAATAAACCATTATAATAATCAGGAAAGGTAAAACAGAGAAGTAGTGATATATAAAGGCCATTCTCCGTACTACCATCCATGGAATATACTGAAATAGGGCTCCTAATATTGGTACTATCATATACCGGTCTTTCCTCCTGATAGCCACTATTATGCCTGTAATAAGGGCTGGTATACTAAACCACCAAATAAGCGGGTTACCCATGCATATTATACTGGATGTAAGGCCTTCGGCTGCTAGGGCTTTTGAACCATAGAACCAAATTGGTTTTGCCATAATAGGCCATGACCACCAGGGGGATGAATAGGAATGCTTGATATTTAATTCATTATGGAAATTATACATATGTGCCTGATTATTGAAAAATTCCTTTACTCCATTACCCGGAACAAGCATTATTGATGTGTAGGAAGCAAAGTATATTATAGAGGGTATAATTATAAAGAAAACAACACAAGCCAAGGCTGTTTTAATAAAATACCTGCTCCAAAATTTGCTGAAAAGGTCGGAGGATAATCCATACTTACGATAGGCTGTATAGCATGCAATTTCATCAAGCTTGGTAATTAAAAAAATCAACATTAAACCAACAGCACCGTACATGGCTATCCATTTAGTTGCTGTACCTATACCAAGCATAAGGCCACAAAGAAATAGAGGGATAAGTGATTTTTTGAAACCAACCTTATACGGCTTTTTAATGAAGTAATCATATATATAATAGTACATTAAAATTACAAAGAAGGTCACATACACATCTATTGTAGAAATTCTTGTCTGAACAAAATGCATAAAATCGAACATCATAAGAAAGGCTGTGCAAAAGGCAAAAAATCGCTTTTTGAATATCTTTAATCCGAAAAGATACATAATAGGAATCATTGCTACACCGAATAGAGCGCCTACAATTCTCCATCCGAAGGGGTTAACACCGAAAATCAGCATCCCCAGCATGACAAAATATTTGCCCAAGGGAGGATGAGTTCTTTCAAACGGTATTATTTCATAAATAAAGTCTAAAGCAGTTCTGGGATAAAATACCTCATCAAAATATGTATTTGTATCTGATAGGGTATAGTAATCCACCTTATCCTGTTCATCTATCAAATTCTCTAGTCTATAAGCCTTATAGTCAGGACTTTCAATTTTTGAAATGTTTTTATTATCCGAATTTTCATTAGTAGAGACAATACTTTTAATACTAAGTGGTTTGGTAGACCCTTTTTCGAAGACCGCAATTTCATTTATTGTTGCTCCGGGAGCATTTGGGACAAATTTTACTTTGCTTGTTGTAAACTCCTTTGTTGATACCTTCCAAGAATAAAAACCCGTTTTATCAATGGCTTCTGAACGCCAATAAGTATTATATTCGCTTAAATACATTATGTCATATTTAACATTATCATACTTTTCATGATTATAACCCTGATAAATCATTACTTTAGAAACTTCAGTCTTTTTACCCAGGTCAACAATAAAACCGTCGTCTTTTGCAGAAGGTGCCCAGCCCGTTTCTGGAACACTCAGGCTTCCGAGGTTGTATATAGCAGGAATAGCGTATATTATTACCATGGATAGCATTATTATTACATCTTTTTTAGACAGCTTAAATAAGGGCTTAGTCTCCCCTTCGGTATCCAGTAGTTCACTTTCAGATATAATCATAGTACCGTTTTTAATATTCCTGATCCTAAGAAAGCCCCAAAAGCCTATTATCAGCAGGGAAATACATGTAACACCAATCATCATAGTCGCAAATCCGGGTATTTCTATTTTGGAAAAGAAATCGGATAATTGTTTAAGAATATTACTAAAAAAATCCTTCAAAGTTAACCTCCAAGACATGTAGAAAAGTTTTACAATAATTATAATATAGTATATATTACAATACAATTAATAATGTAAATATTAACCACATGATATATTGTTCCCACCTTAACCACATGTTAAGCTGATAATTGTGCTTTAGTTTATTGCGGCTCATTTTTCGCTATGCTATAATATGAAAAAGTTAGAAAGTTTAGGTTTATATTAAAATTGGGAATTATTACTAATATGTAAGGTGTTATTAAACTTAGAAATCGGTTTTATTATATATAGAAGGAGTTCAAGAATGAAATTTACAAAAATGCAGGGCTTAGGCAATGATTATATATATGTAGATTGTACCAAGGAGGAATTAATAAACCCATCCGAAATTGCTCGAAAAGTAAGTGACCGGCATTTTGGAGTTGGTTCAGACGGGTTGGTGCTTATTCTTACATCACAAAAGGCTGACTTCAGAATGAGAATGTTCAATTCCGACGGATCGGAGTCTGAAATGTGTGGAAATGCCATACGCTGTGTTGGAAAATATGTCTATGATAACAGTCTTACAAATAAGAATATTATTAATATAGAAACACTTGCCGGTATAAAAATTCTGACAATGACTATTGAAAATGGTCAGGTGACACTCGTAAGAGTAGATATGGGTGAACCTATTCTGTTACCAAAAGCTGTTCCGGTTGATTCGGAGAAGGAGAGATTCGTGGCTGAACCGGTAACTATTGATAACCGGGAATTCAAGGTAACTGCAGTTTCAATGGGAAATCCTCACGCTGTTTCATATATCGACGATGTTGCTAGTTTTCCTCTAGCTCAGATCGGACCTAAAATGGAAACTAATAAACTTTTCCCGAGGAAGGTTAACGCAGAGTTTGTTCAAATTATTGATAGAACAACTTTAAAAATGAGAGTTTGGGAAAGAGGGGCCGGAGAAACTCTTGCTTGTGGGACCGGAGCTTGTGCTGTTTTGGTTTCTTCAGTTTTAAATAATCTATCCGAGAGAGCGGCTACTGTAAAGCTTCTGGGTGGAGATTTGTTTATCGAATGGTCCGAAACTGACAATCATGTTTATATGACAGGCCCCGCTGTTAAAGTATTTGATGGAGAAATAAATATTTAAATAAGAGAGGAATAATCTAATATGGCATTTGTTAATGAGAACCATTTAAAATTACCTGGTAATTATTTGTTTGCTGAAATAGGAAAACGAGTTAACACCTTCAAAAGTGAAAATCCTACAGCTGATATAATTAGACTTGGAATAGGAGATGTAACTCGTCCGCTTCCTCAGGCTTGTATTGAGGCAATGCATAAGGCAGTTGACGATATGTCCAGAGTGGAGACCTTTAAGGGCTACCCTGAATATGAGGGCTACGATTTTTTAATAAATAAAATAGTTGAGTTTGATTACAAAAAAAGAGGTATTACCATTGAAACCGATGAAGTTTTTGTAAGTGATGGGGCAAAAAGTGATACGGCAAATATACAGGAACTATTTGGACTGAGCAGCAGAATAGCAGTTACAGACCCGGTTTACCCCGTATACGTTGACAGTAATGTAATGGCGGGAAGAACCGGTGAATATGTAGACGGTAAATGGACCAATGTCACCTATCTGCCTTGCACATCTGAGAATGGCTTTATACCTGAACTTCCAAAGGAAAGAGTTGACCTGATATATTTGTGTTTACCAAATAATCCAACAGGAACAACGCTGACAAAGGATCAACTTAAGGTTTGGGTTGACTATGCCGCTAAAAACAATTCGGTAATTTTATTTGATTCAGCCTATGAGGCCTTTATAACGCAGGAAGACGTTCCTCACAGTATTTACGAAATCGAGGGGGCAAAAGAAGTTGCAATCGAGTTCAGAAGCTTTTCCAAAACTGCAGGCTTTACCGGAACGCGATGTGCTTACATTGTTATTCCTAAAGAGTTGAAAGCATTTACTACTGATGGAAATGAAATTGGATTAAATAGACTCTGGTATAGAAGACAGGCTACAAAGTTTAATGGCGTTTCCTATATTGTACAGCGTGGTGCAGAAGCCGTGTATTCGGAGGAAGGTCAGAAACAGGTAAAAGAGACAATTGCATATTACCTAACTAATGCATCTATAATTAAAAGCGGACTTGAGAGTATTGGGATCAAAGTTTTTGGTGGTGTTAATGCGCCTTATATCTGGATGAAAACACCAAACGAGATGGATTCATGGCTTTTCTTTGACAAGCTGTTGAAAGAAGCAAATATTGTCGGAACTCCCGGAGTCGGTTTTGGTCCAAGCGGGCAAGGCTATTTCAGACTGACCGCTTTTGGAAACAGAGAAAACACTCAGGCAGCTGTGGACAGATTTAAGACCAGACTTAAGATATAATTGCTAGTTCTTTACTAATTCTCTACTTTAGTAGAATTTTAAATTGAGAAGATATATAATTACATTAAAGTTATTAATTTTTAGGCCGACTAGATATATAGTCGGCCTAAAAATATAAATTATTCACGGGAGGTGTAAAAATGCTGGATTGGACACAATTGAACACTGCATGCAATAACTGTCAATCCTGTGAGCTTGGCCGGACAAGAACAAATATAGTAGTCGGCAGAGGCAATATTAACGCTCCCATATTATTTGTCGGTGAGGGTCCGGGTGAACAAGAGGATTTGCAGGGACTGCCTTTTGTTGGCGCTGCAGGCCAGCTTCTGGACACTCTACTTGAGGCTCTGATGTTTAAACCTGACGATTATTACATTGCAAATGTTGTTAAATGCAGACCACCGGGGAATCGTGCGCCTACTGATTCAGAAGCAGAGAAATGCTTACCGTTCCTAAGAAATCAGGTAGCACTAATCAGACCTAAAATTATTGTATGCCTAGGGAGTACTGCAGCTAAATATGTAATATCAAGGGATGTCAAAATAACACAAGTAAGAGGACAGTGGATTGAGCGTAAGGGTTACTGGATAATGCCAACCTTTCACCCTGCAGCATTATTAAGGGATCAGAGCAAAAAAAAATTAATGTTCAGAGATATAAAAGAAGTACGTAATAAGGTACATAAAATAATTGATACAAAGGATTATGATCAGAAATGACAAAAGGTAGCATTAGAATCGAACTGGATGAGTTATATAAACAATATGCTCAAAACTTTGAGAATGAACAGGTAGTGCTTGGAGAGGGCTGTATAGATAGTCCTCTTGTTATTGTGGGAGAAGCACCCGGGAAAGATGAAGTAACCCAGGGAAAGCCTTTTGTAGGGGTGGCAGGTAAAAATTTAAAGGAATTTATGGATCTGATAGGATTAACCCGTGAATCAGTATATATAACTAATGTTATTAAATACAGGTTAGGTAAGCTTAATGAAAAAACCAGAAGGATTATAAACCGTCCTGCAACCAAGAAAGATATAATCAATAGTCAACAATGGCTGCATAATGAATTAATACTCTTATGTCCCAAATTAATTGTAACCCTTGGAAATGTGCCGCTTAAAGCTGTTACAAACAATTTTGAGCTCTCAATAGGAGATATACATGGGACTCTTCATACTTGCTGTATTGGAGAAAATACGTATAAACTCTTTCCGCTTTATCATCCGGCGAGTATTATTTATAACCGGGGACTCAAGGAAATATATAATGAGGATATTTTATTATTGAGAGAAGTATTAGGCGGATTATAAGCGTTAAATATGGACGATAAATAGCAGGTATAAGGCAGGTATAATTTGTATAGATAAAAGAATAATATTTATAGAATAATATATTGACAAGTTATAATTGGCTGTGCTATTATAACTAAGCTGTTGCTGAACAATCAAAACAACACTTTATATAGTAAATTGTGACAAACAAAAATCTACAAAAAGTGTTGACATGATAGCGGCGGCGTGGTATTATATAAAAGCCGCTCAGCACTACTGAGTGACAAGATAGCAGGCCTACAATTGTTAATTAATATGTAGGCAAGTTGTTAATTAAGATGAGAATTCATCTTAAGGTGGACTTTGAAAAGTAAACAGTGACAAATACATGCAAATGTAAAGAACAATTAAATTGTTCTTTTGTAAAGGACTCAATAAAATTCCAGAATCCAACGGATTCTAAAAAATGAGTAAAAAGAATTCC
>JAEYNI010000034.1 GCA_023412635.1 Bacillota bacterium | reverse complement strand
TACGCAGCCGGCTGTCAGCAGATCAATTCAACAGCTTGAGGATTCTCTTCGTTGCACTCTTTTTTTCAGAACCTCAAAAGGTGTAAAACTGACTCCTGAAGGGGAAATTTTATACAAGTATATTGAGAAGGCTTTTAACTTTATAGCAGCCGGCGAAAGCAGAATTAAAGATATCAACAATCTTCTGGAGGGTGAGGTGAGAATAGGCGTAAGCGATACAATCTGCAAGTATTATCTGGTCCCTTACCTTAAGCTTTTCAAGACACTCCACCCCGGAATCAAGGTTAATGTAATATGTCCGACTACTCCAGGGATAATTTCACTCCTCAAGGCTGGAAAAATAGACTTTGGAATAATAAATTTGCCCTACAGGGATGACCAGCTAAACTTCCAGAACATCATCAAAGTACAGGATTGCTTTGTTGCCGGTGACAAATACTCGTTCCTGAGTAAGCAAATGCAGCCCTTGAAGGAAATTGTCAGACACCCTTTGCTTTTACTTGAAAAAAGCAGCAACTCAAGAGCATTCATTAATAAGTATTTTAAGGCCAATTCAACCGAAGCAGTACCTGATTTTGAGCTCGGTAATATTGATTTACTGCTGCAGTTTGCAAAGTATGATTTCGGTATTGCTTGTGTAATAAGAAATTTCATCGAGGATGAACTGGAAAAAGGTACGCTCTACGAAATTAAGCCAGTAGAGAAAATCCCATCCAGATATATAGGCGTTACCTGGTTGAAAAATGTACCTTTATCCTCCGCGGTAAAGGTCCTGATCAGCAACCTGGATTACCTTGAAACATCAGAATTCTAGGGCTTGCCCATATGGGGAGGAATTAACTGCCACCCCTCGTTTTGTTGCTTCTGATGGCTAAGAATTGTATAATTAAATATAATTTCAGTTTAATTATTGGGGTCTCAAGCCCTTCTCTTAGGGGGTTGTCATGAAAATGTTCTTAAAGATTATAGCCGTTTTGCTTATAATAATTTTAGTTACAAATATTGGAGCAAGTTTTTACTTTTATAATATTTCCGTTGCCCGAAACAAGAAAGACTTTCTGTCCCAGGACAGCGCTCTTTTAAATTCGGTATCTGTTGAGAGCGTCGCCTCTTCTGCCGGACAAGTGGATGGAGCAGTCACCGCTGATGCAAAAGTATATAGCGCTCAGCAGGAAGACATGGTAGAAGTAAATAGCACCCAGCAGGAAGACCTTGTAGAAGTAGACTGGTTCAACAAGCAGCCTTACGAAGAGGTTTCTGTAACTACAGAAGACGGGCTAAGGCTTATGGGGTATTACCTTGCAGCCACCACACCTACTGATAAGACTGCTATTTTAGCTCATGGCTATTCATCAAAGGGTATGTGGATGGAGTCATATGCAAAAATCTATTATGATCTCGGTTACAATGTACTGCTTCCCGATGACAGAGGCCACGGGAATAGCGAGGGTGACTATATCGGCTTTGGCTGGGCTGACAGAAATGATTACTTAAGGTGGATTGACTTTATTATAAATAAAGTTGGTGAGAAATCTCAGGTTGTACTTCACGGAGTTTCTATGGGAGGGGCCACGGTTTTAATGGCTGGCGGTGAAATGTTACCGGAGGCTGTTAAGGCAATAGTATCAGATTGTTCCTATACCTCTGTTTGGGCCGAGCTGGAGTACCAACTCAAAAGACTGTATAAGCTGCCCGCCTTTCCTATATTGAACAGTACCAGTCTTCTAACCAAGCTCAGAGCGGGCTACTCCTTCGCGGAAGCCTCGGCACTGGAGCAGGTAAAAAAGAGCAAAACTCCGACTTTGTTTATTCACGGAGATTCCGATAAATTTGTCCCCACCAGTATGGTTTATGAGCTTTTTGAGGCTTCCGCCAGTGAAAAGGATATATATATTGTTCAAGGCGCAGGTCACGGGAACTCCTTGGATACTGATGTAACCGGCTATAAAAATAAGGTCAGGGAATTTACTGAAAAGTATGTAAAGTAGAAAATAGAATTCGGAGTTATTTTTATTAAAAAACAATTAGGCTTTTAGCAAATTATGTCGTAATTATATAGGTAACTAATGAAAAAAGGATGGATCTTTCGCCTTGAAAAAATTCTTTCAGATGGCAGCACCACTAATAGTACCCTTGGGATTACCAACTGCAGCAATTCTTTACATGAACGAACTTAAAACCCTTTCGCCCGGGCTGATCCGGCTTATAGACCTCTTGCCTTATTTACTGTTTGGAATTGCGGCAATACTGGGCTGGAGATTCAATAAAAGTAAGGTGTTTTTCATTGCACTTGTTCTCACCCTCACTGAAGCATTTGCCTTTACACCCTCAGGTTTACCGACCGGAGATATTTTCATAACTTCCCCGGTTATAACTGCTGTATCTATTCTTGTACCTATAAATATCGTAGTGTTTTCACTTATACGGGAACGTGGGGTATTTACTGTCTGGGGTTTATTAAACGCAGCATTTATCGTCATACAGCTGGAAATAGTCTCTTACTTGCTGGAAGCAAAGGACAGTGTTCTGGTTGCAATAGCAGATTGGGGTTTACTGCCATGGAACACCAATGAATTAATACATATCCCCCAACTTTCAGTAATAGTTCTTACTGTTGCCCTTGCATTTGCCATCCTCCGTTTTATTTCAACCAATGCTTATCTCGACGCTGCAAATATAGGAGTTCTGTTAGCAGTGTCTTCAGCTTTCATCCTTCAGGAAAACAAAATGTCATCTCCCATTTTCTTTTCAGTCTCAGGAGTCATTATAATAGTTTCAGTTATTCAGGATTCTTATAGTATGGCTTTTTTGGATGAATTGACAGGACTACCCTCCAGAAGATCCCTGAAATATGAGCTTATGAAATTGAGCGGTAAATACACCATAGCAATGCTTGATATTGATTTCTTTAAAAAATTTAATGACACCTATGGTCACGATGTGGGTGATCAGGTTTTAAAAATGGTTGCAGGCTGTATAAAGAATGTTACTGGTGGCGGGAAACCTTTCCGATATGGCGGAGAGGAATTTACCGTTGTATTTCCCAATAAGGTATTAAAGGAGGCCTTTCCGCACCTTGAAGAATTAAGAGAAGCTGTATCAAAAAAGGGTTTCATACATAGCTCGGCCGACAGGTTAAAAAACAAAACCCAAAATGGAAGAGGGAAAACTGAATCAGGTAAGCAGCTGTTTGTCACTATAAGTATCGGGGCAGCAGAGAGAAGTGATAAATACAGGCTGCCAGATGAAGTTATTAAAGCTGCTGACGCAGCTCTTTATAGAGCCAAGAAAAAAGGAAGAAACTGTGTGAGCAAATAATCCTGCCAAGAAGGTATCTGGAACATTAAAAATTAAAATTATACGGAATTTATAAATAATTAGACCCTTTAGCCAATAAAAATTTTCTAAAGGGTCTTTAACTGATATGAGCCGCTGTATACAGAAACAGGCTAATTATATCCGTATTGATTTAATTCTGTATCTGTAAACACCTGAAGGTGTATTAACTGAAACAACCTCTCCTTCCTTTTTGCAAAGGAGAGCTCTACCCATTGGAGACAGCATGGTTATGCAATTGTCCCCACTGTGGATTGACTCAGGCACAATTATCCTGTAACTGTATGTTTCAGACTCTTCAATATCTTCAATTTCAATTTCGCAATTCAGGCATACAAAGGGAAAATAATTATCTGAATTTTCGGAGCATTTTGTATTCTTTACAGCATTGTCCAATTGACTTATGTAATTGTCCATAAGTTGTTCAAATTCATCCCTTTGTTTATTGTAATCCTGAAAGTATAAATTAATTAGTTGTAACCTCCTTTCTTCCATATCCACTAAATGAGCTATCAAGTTCTCATAAGCAGGTGTTGTTAATGCTAGTCTTTTTGTCATATTCTCCTCCGTCCATAAGTAATTAAATGGTATTTTATCCCAAATAAAAACATATGGCACCTTGCCGGTTGGCAAAGCACCATATGTAATATGATACCATATTTGACTCAACAGTGTCAAAATCAAAGCTAAGTATTTTAAGGATATTAAATATATTTCCTGTCCACCTTACCGACTGCTGTATTTACTAACTTCAAAAGACCAAAACCAAAAATGCTTCCTATAGTTCCACCTGATATAAAAGATAAATATACTGGTTCTATCCCTCGAAAACCGGTACTTAAAAACACTGACAAAATTGTACTTATCACAAGCGCTGCAGCCATAACCCAAAAAACATTTCCGGATCTTTTAATAATTATGGGCATAAAATATCCCACAGGAATTAAAATAAGAAGTCCACCTAGAGCGAACATGCTTTTAATGAATAGTTGAACGTTTTCAATGTTATCCCAGCTGTTTATACCCGGTACCGGAACCCTTGTACAACCCAAAAAAAGTAGAATAGTAAGTACTATTCCGAACAGTATATTGGTCATAGACCTGTAGCCCCTTATACTTTTCGTTAGGAATGACTTCAGAAGCCTGCTGTCACCAAAAAGCCTAATAGTTTCCGCAATTGCTTCCTCTTCGGTTGATCCGCTTTCCATAAGATCCTTTTTCAGCATATTCAAGTGATCTCTGAATTCATCCGCCAAGTCTTCCTTACGCCTTTTACTCATATTCAGGCTACCCACAAGCCGGGTTATATACTCATCAAACTGCTGCACAAAAATCCCTCCCTGCACGCTTTAATCAAATTATTAAGTATGTCCCATTCTCTAAGTTTTTCAGATAGTTCCTTCTCCCCTGCCTCTGTAATGCTGTAATATTTCCGTCTTCCTCCACCTTCCGATACTCCCCAGTATGCATTTATAAGCTTACGTTTTTCCAGTCTTTGCAGTGCTGGATATAATGTGCCTTCCCCCATTGAGTACACATCATTGCTTCTTTCTTTTAGCCTTTTGGCAATTTCATAGCCATATAAATCCTCCTTTTGAATCAACGACAATAATAGAATATCTATGCTGCCTTTCATCATTTCCCTGTTCATATAGAATCACTCCTTTGTAAATCTTTTACAACATTATTGTATAACAATTTACATCGTTATACAAGGTACTTGTTAAAATATTCCTCGGTACAGTCGTTTGATTACTGGTTAAGATTATCTTCTAAAATTTATATAATCTATTGCAGAGAAAATTAAGAAGTGATATAATGCTACCAAACGGTAGGTAGTTTTTTGGAGGTAATATGAAAAAGAATGAAATTTTGGACAAATCTTTAGAGCTATTTGCAAACCAAGGATATTTTGGCACCAGCATGGACGATATCGCTAAAGCTGTAGGAATTAAGAAGGCCTCCCTGTATTCTCATTACTCAGGTAAGGAAAGTATATTCACAGCCATATTCAATAATGTTTTAGCCGATTATTTTACTTTTATTAATAATCTGACAGCCTTCAGTGAAGAGACAAACTCCCTGGAGAAATTAGCAAGTATTTTCTCCGGATATGTAAATAATTGTAAAAATAATAGCAAAATGGTTTTCTGGGATAGATACTATTATTACCCGCCAGAATATTTGAAAGATTATATTTTACATGAAACCTATGATATTGAAATGCTCTTCCTAGATAAAATCACTACTATTATTGAACGAGGAATCAAAAACGGAAGTATCCGGGATAAAAATGCACATGATATAGCCATATCCTTTTATTATATGATGATAGGCTTAGCCATGACAGTTAAGTTTTATGATGATAAAGACATTAACAAGGATATTGAAAAATGTATAGACGTTTTCATAGATGGCATAAAACTATGAATAGTTGATTCGAGTAAACATTTTATTTATTAAAGGGAGGGATTCAATATGAATGAAGGTTTTAAGAGGAAACTTGGACGGTCTGGAATTGAAGTTAGTGCGTTAGGCTTAGGAGGTTGGGCTATCGGAGGACAGTTTATACTTAGCGGAATGTACGACGGCTGGGGTGATGTTGACGATAATGAGTCAATAAAAGCTATTCACAGAGCCCTTGAACTCGGTGTAAACTTCCTGGATACGGCTGATTGTTATGGCGTTGGCCACAGTGAAGAAGTAATCGGAAAAGCAATTGCAGGAAAAAGAAACCGCGTTGTAATCGCAACGAAGTTTGGATATTTTAGCAATGAAGCCACAAAAACAGTACATGGTATTAATGTAACACCAGGTTACATAGAAAGAGCTTGCGATGCATCACTTAAAAGGCTCAATACCGACTACATTGACGTGTACCAGCTCCATGTAGGGGATTTACCGGTATCTGACGTAGAGCCCATATGCTTAACGCTGGATAGGCTTGTTGAGAAAGGTAAAATTCGCACTTATGGTTGGAGCACAGACCTAATCGATGGCGCCAGACTGTTTGCAGAAAGAGCAAATTGTTCTGCCATTCAACACTGTTTGAATGTCTTTGACGATAATACTGAGTTGGTTAAATTTTGTGAAAACAACAATCTTGCCAGTATTAATCGCAGTCCTCTGGCTATGGGCTTTCTAAGCGGCAAATTCACCTCAGAATCATTTTTGACAAAGGATGATGTTCGAGGCGCCGGCCATTCCTGGGTTACGTATTTTAAAGACGGAAAACCTGTACCCGAGTTCTTAAAAAAGCTAGATTCGGTCAAGGAAATTCTGACCAGCAACGGTCGTACTCCGGCTCAGGGCGCCTTAGCCTGGATTTGGGGAAAAAGCGGCGGTACAATACCGATCGCCGGCTTTAAAACTGTAAAACAGGTTGAAGAGAATGCAAAAGCCATGGACTTTGGCCCTTTGTCACAGGACCAAATGGCTGAGATAGA
The DNA here is from genome assembly GCA_023412635.1 of Bacillota bacterium. Classification (GTDB taxonomy): domain Bacteria; phylum Bacillota; class Clostridia; order Acetivibrionales; family DSM-1351; genus Ruminiclostridium. The sequence continues at coordinate 182 of JAEYNI010000034.1, read as the reverse complement.
TCGAATTCTTTATCAAAGAGACAGGTAGATTAACAGGCATAATTCTCGATTTCGAGAACAAAGGTGGCAAAGCCACTTTTGTTTGCGCATGTGCCTTTTCCTTCTACTGAATATTTTCTTCGGATTGATGTATTAAGGAAATTCTGGCACGCGCATAAATTAATAGTTTTTTATTGTCTAGG
>JAEYNI010000367.1 GCA_023412635.1 Bacillota bacterium | reverse complement strand
AAACGGCAAAGATAGAAATAGAAAAGAAATACGTCGCAACTGACGATATTAAGCTTCTTACAGATTTAATTAAATCCTATGATTATGAGTACACAACAGCTAATGCATATGATGACACTAAATATTTTGTTGAACAGTTTAACAAAACAGGCTTCCTGAAAAAGGACACAGATCCCAAAAGCTTTGCAGATCAGGTATACTATGACATTTTAAACAAATAAAAATCATTTGTATTTGTAATCCAGGAAAACATTTCGATTGTATACTCTGTGATCATCATTCGGCTCAAAGCCTTAACAAGGCTCAGGAGGTAATATGAAAGAAGAAAATGCTTTAGAACTTCCGGCTTTACACGCCAGAGAACGGTCTACAAATAAAACAAATATTGGGCTGAAAATCAATACTGATTTATATTGGAAAAAAACATCTGCTATCTGGCCCATCCTCCAGATAGCAGCGTATATTACAGCATTACTGGTAAGTTTGTCATTACCGACAAAACAAATTGTAGATGTTATACCTTACCGTATTTTTTTAGTATTGGTTATTATATTTTTTACTGTGAGAAGTATATATTCACTATTTAATCCCAAGCTTTGTGCTGTAATTTGCCATAAGTCCCAGTTCTATTTCGCTGTGGGTATGATTCTTACCTTTTGGGATATTGTGACAACGAAAACAAACTACCTGCCATTGCCTTTCTTTCCCAGTCTTGCACAGATTCTTCAGGTAATGGTTGAGGATTCATTTACCTTGCTTATCAGTACATTGCACTCTATGAGATTGCTTGTTTTAGGCTTTACAACGGGTACCACACTTGGCTTGGTGTCAGGTGTTCTGATAGGGTGGTACAGACAATGGAACTACTGGCTGTTCCCTGTAATAAAAGTAATGGGTGTTATACCGGCAACGGCATGGATTCCTATTGCAATGTTTATTTTCCCTTCAAGCTTCTACGCTCAGATATTCCTTATTGTACTCTGCGTTTGGTTTCCTGTTGCGTATATGGCCTGCGGAGGAATTGCAAACATTCAGAAGTCCTACTTTGAAGCGGCCAGAACATTAGGCGCTGATGAGAAATTTCTTATATTTAAAGTTGCAATACCTGGTGCAATGCCTTCCATTTTCACTGGAATTTATACAGGCACAGGTGTATCCTTTGCAACGCTGGTGGTTTCCGAAATAATTGGAGCAAAAGCAGGGTTGGGCTGGTATATTAACTGGGCTAAAAGCTGGTCAAATTATGCGAAGGTTTATGCGTCCATAATAGTAATGGCTATTGTTTTTTCAATTGTTATGGCCATAATTTTCAGAATAAGGGACAGAATTCTGGTCTGGCAGAAGGGGTTGTTGAAATGAACAAAGAGAGCTTACCAAAATCAGGCTATATATCAATAAATGATGTAAGCAGAGTATATGCCGATGCTAACGGCTTTGAGACAGAAGCACTTCAAAATATCAATATCGATATCAAGCCCGGTGAGTTTGTATCCTTAATAGGTCCTTCAGGATGTGGAAAGACAACGCTTCTCAGACTGATTGCCGGCTTGGATCAGGCCCAGAAAGGGCAGATAACTTTAGATGGAGAGCCGGTAGCAGGCACTCACTATGAACGGGGTTACGTGTTTCAGCATGCAAATCTTTTTCCCTGGGAAACCGTTGAAAACAATATATCAGCAGGATTGAAGGCACGGAAAATTTACAAGGAAAAGAAGCATGAGGTTTCACATTTCATAGAGCTGGCAGGACTGACCGGTTTTGAAAAATCCTACCCCCATCAGTTGTCGGGTGGTATGGCTCAGAGAGCCTCCCTGGCTCGTGCTCTTATTAATGATCCAAAGGTATTATTGTTGGATGAACCTTTAGGGGCATTGGATTCCTTTACCCGTTTTGATTTGCAGGAAAAAATTCTTGAACTGTGGTTCACCAGAGGTACTACTACAATCCTTGTGACCCATGATGTGGATGAAGCTGTTTATCTGAGTGACAGGATTGTCATTATGACTCCGAGACCGGGAAGGATTGAGAGTTTTATGGATGTAAAACTGAAAAGACCAAGAGCCAGAAACAGCGAGGAATTCATGGCTTTGCGTACGGAAATACTTGAAAGACTTCATTTGGTAAGCAGCAAAGCACCTCTGGATTACTATTTGTAGTCAGCTTGACTAATAAGCAAAGTGGATAGAGCTGTCGTAAAAATTGATTTCAAGGGGGGCAACAAATGGAGCATTTATCACATATCTTTACGCTATTTACAAAGCTGATTAACCTGGAATACCTGCCTGATTTAGGAAGCAAGGTCAGCCTTGGACTAATATTCGTGTTTGGTTTGCTTACCTCAATTCATTGTATTGCAATGTGCGGAGGCCTGGTAATAACCAATAGCGTCAACAAAAAAGGATTTGCACCAAATATTATTTATAATTGCGGAAGGATTGCTTCATATTCCATTATAGGCGGAATCGCAGGGGGAATAGGTAGGGTTGTCAGCCCAAATGGTTTGTGGAAAGGAATAATTCCTCTTATTGGCGGGATTTTTATGATTCTGTTGTCAGTCAAACTGCTGAATGTGTTCCCTGCATTACGGAAATTAAATATCAGACTGCCATCATTTATAGCTAGGAAAATCTTTTCAGGTAAATTTAAAAGTCACATGGTTATAGGTTTGCTTAGTGGCCTCATGCCTTGCGGACCACTACAAATGGTACAGCTGTATGCGCTGGGAACAGGAAGTATATTAATGGGTGCGGTTTCTTCATTTGTTTTTGCACTTGGAACAGTACCCTTGCTGTTAACCTTCGGGTTTATTAATTCAGCATTATATAAGAAGCATGCAAAAATCATCTCAGCTATAAGTGCTGCAATAGTACTGATTTTAGGTTTTGCCATGTTAGGTAGAGGACTGGCACTCTATGGAGTAGACGTAAGCCTACCTTCTTTAAATAAGTCCGAGTATACGCAAAATAACGGTAAAACGGCTCAGACAGTTGCCCTTAATGAGACAGTACAGGAAATCGAATCAGAAATACAAGCTGATGAATATCCTGTAATCATTGTTAAAAAAGGCGTGAAAGTAAAGTGGAATTTAAAGGCTACTGAAGAAAATCTAAATTATTGTAACAATGAAATAACTATTCCTGATTTAAAAATTCAAAAAAAATTAAGCCCGGGCAATAACATAATTGAATTTACTCCAGTTGAAACGGGTGACATTGTCTACACCTGCTGGATGGGAATGATAAAAAGCAGGATAAAGGTAATTGATTGATCCGGGTATTAAAGTTTATACCGCAAAAAATAGCGGTGGAATGGAGCGAAAAATGATAAAAAACAAGTTTTCAATTTTATTGGTGTTGATACTGATATTTTCTTTTACAAACATTGTTTATACAGGAAGCATCAGTGCAGCGTCCAAGCAAACTACAACAAAAAAGAAGGATGTAAGTAGTACATATAAAGGGATATTAAAAACAAAAAATAAAAAGTACGGAATTGAAATCAAAAACAGTGATGGAACTAAAAAGTATTATGCTTTTGATACAAAGGGACAAAAGCTTGCCAAAGAGCTTGTATCATCCTCAAAAATTAAAGATGGAGCTGCAATCAGCGTTATTGGTACAATAAAGAACAATGTTCTTCAGGTTAAATCTATCACCGAAGATGCTGTTAAAGAACAAACCTTTAACGGCTGGCTTGGAGATACCGATTGCAGCCCAAATCGGAAGGACCCTACACAAATGGGAGCTGATTGTCTGAACTGTACCCATTGCGAAGCTAGCGGGTATGGAATATCTATAAAACAAAAGGATGGGAGCTTTATATACTATAAATTTGATGCTAATGGTCATAAGCTAGCCAAGGATAATATAATACCAAAAATAACAACAGAAAAAGTGCCTGAGATAACAGTGAAAGGAACTCTGGAGGGGGATATTATCAAAGTTAGCTCAATAGCACTAAAGTAATTCAATATCAATTTAAACCATAGTAAATTAATACAAGATATAACATAAGATAGACACCGTATAAGATTAGATCTATAGCAGGTCTGATATATAAGGTGTTTATTTATTCCAAAAAATTGGTATGCTTTTACAAAATAATTCAGGAAACTATTGACAGACTTTTAACCACATGGTAATATTTCAATAACTTATAAAACATATAAGAATGGTATGTGAATTTTGTTCATAAATATTAATGGCTATTTACTGAATTTGAAGCACGGATATTATTTTTTTAGGTAATAACATATTAATATGATATGAATACTAATAATATATATTAAATAAATAAAAGGAGAGAACAGTTATGGCGAAAGGGAAATTTACAAGGTTTGCATTAGTGATTTTAAGTCTGGCATTATCTATATCCGTTTTGGCAGGTTGCGGTGACAGTAGCTCAAATGCTACCTCGGTATCTGGCAATACAGCATCAGGGAGCGAGGTTGACAGCAGTAAACCTGTTACACTCTTAAATGTTTCCTATGATCCGACTCGTGAGCTATATCAAGCATATAACGAAGCCTTCACTAAATACTGGAAGGACAAAACAGGACAGGAGGTTACAGTTCAGCAGTCTCATGGAGGGTCAGGAAGTCAGGCTAGAACTGTTATTGATGGAAATGAAGCTGATGTAGTTACATTGGCACTTGCATATGATATTGACTCAATCAATAAAAACAAAGAAATAATTAACAAGGAATGGCAAAAGCGTTTGCCAAACAACTCAACACCTTACACTTCAACCATAGTATTCCTCGTCAGAAAGGGTAATCCCAAAAATATAAAGGACTGGGATGATCTGATCAAGCCGGGAGTCCAGGTAATTACTCCAAATCCTAAAACTTCAGGTGGTGCACGTTGGAATTATCTTGCAGCCTGGGGATATTCACTGAAAAAGACAAATAATGATCAGGAGAAGGCCAAGGAATTTGTAAAAGCACTTTTTGCAAATGTTCCTGTGTTGGATTCAGGAGCACGTGGCTCCACAACCACCTTTGTTGAGCGCGGACTTGGTGATGTGTTGATTGCTTGGGAAAACGAAGCTTTCCTTTCAATTAATGAGCTTGGTAAGGATAAATTTGAAATTGTTGTACCATCAATAAGCATACTGGCTGAACCACCTGTCTCTGTAGTTGATTCTGTTGTTGACAAAAAAGGAACTCGAAAGGTTGCCGAAGCTTATCTGGAGTATCTATACAGTGATGAAGGGCAGGAAATAGCAGCTAAAAATTATTACAGACCGAGAAATGAAACTGTAGCAAAGAAGTTTGAAAGTCAGTTCCCAAAGATAAATCTCTTTACCATTGACGAAGAATTTGGTGGCTGGGCGAAGGCACAGAAGGAACACTTTGATGATGGGGGAGTATTTGATCAGATTTACGTAAAAAAATAATACATAACGAACCGTACCGGAACCTGAGGGTTCCGATACGGTAATTAAATCAGAGGTGAATTCATGAATCTGACAATTAAGCCGTTAAAATTAAAGCAGCAAAGCGTAATACCTGGATTCGGGCTGACCATGGGATTAACTATATTTTACATAACACTACTGGTTTTAATCCCGGTATCCATGGTATTTATCAATAGTTCCAGTATAGGACTGGCAAGCTTTTGGGAAATTGCCTCAAGTGAGAGGGTGGTAGCCTCCTTAAAGGTATCCTTCAGTACAGCGTTTTTAGCCGCAACAATAAATGCTGTTTTTGGTCTTCTTATGGCATGGGTACTTGAGAGATACACTTTCCCCGGAAAAAAAATCATTGATGGTTTGATTGATCTTCCCTTTGCTTTACCTACAGCAGTTGCAGGTATATCCCTCACAACATTGTATGCCCCCAACGGGTGGATAGGGAGATTCTTTGAACCACTTGGTATAAAAATATCCTATACACCAATGGGAATTACTATTGCATTGGTTTTCATAAGCTTTCCATTTGTAATAAGAACAGTTCAGCCGGTTTTACAGAGCTTCGATACAGAGGTAGAGGAAGCAGCAGCCTGTCTTGGTGCAAATAGATTTCAAACCTTTTATAAAGTTATTATTCCTGAACTGCTTCCGGCGCTTATTACAGGTTTTGCACTTTCCTTTGCACGAGCTCTTGGTGAGTACGGTTCTGTAGTCTTCATATCAGGAAATATGCCCATGAGAACTGAAATAACACCACTGTTAATCAGAACAAAGCTTGAACAGTATGATTATGCCGGAGGAACAGCCGTCGCAGCAATCATGCTCATAATATCATTTTTAATGCTTCTGATAATAAATCTTTTTCAATGGTGGGCAAGTAACAGGCACAAAGGGTGACAAAGGTGAAAAAATTTATTTTATATGGAGGGTCATATGTCAGGTAGCATTCCTATAAATTATGACAAGGCAATAGATGTGGGTACAAACCGTCCAGGGCAAGAGAATAAGGCTTTAAAGAATTCGAAAATTGTTAGGATATTACTGACAGCAATAGCATTACTATTCTTTACAGTCATGCTGCTGGTACCTCTCATTTCAGTTTTTGTTAAAGCCTTTGAACAGGGGACAAAAGTTTATTTAGCTGCTATAAGTGATCCGATAGCTTTATCAGCTATAAAGCTTACATTGCTTACAATTGCAATTGTAGTGCCCATAAATACGGTGTTTGGTGTAATAGCAGCATGGGCTGTTGCAAAGTTCAAATTCAAGGGCAAAAACCTGCTGATAACGGTAATAGATCTACCATTTGCCATATCACCCGTAGTAGCCGGCTTGATATTTGTTTTACTTTTCAGTACCAGCCATGGTGTTCTGGCAAATATTCTGAACGAACTGGGCTTAAAAATAATATTTGCACCGCCCGGCATCATCATTGCAACATTATTTGTTACACTGCCCTTCGTTGCCAGAGAGCTGATACCACTTATGGAATCCCAGGGAACGGCTGAGGAAGAAACGGCACTGACATTAGGAGCCAGTGGCATAAAAACTTTTTGGCTCATAACTCTGCCAAACATAAAGTGGGCGCTTTTATACGGCGTAATGCTGACGGCTGCCAGGTCTGCCGGTGAATTCGGAGCTGTATCCGTTGTTTCAGGTCATATCAGAGGCTTAACCAATACAGTACCTCTGCATGTGGAAATTCTGTATAACGAATATAAGTTTTCAGCTGCCTTTGCAGTAGCCTCACTTTTAACACTAATAGCCTTAATTAATTTGATTATAAAGAATATTTCGGACTGGAAAATCAAACAGCAATTTAAATAGTTGCAGCAAAAAGCCACTACGTGTCTTTTCATTACAATATATGTACGCGCCATGCGCGTAGATGGGAGATTATATGAGTATCGAAATTTCCAATATTACAAAGTCTTTTGATTCCTTTAAAGCACTTAGCAATATTGATTTGAAAATCAATACCGGCGAACTTGTAGCGTTGTTGGGACCGTCAGGCTCGGGAAAAACAACTCTGCTCAGAATTATTGCCGGGCTGGAAACCTCTGATCACGGCAGTATCATTTTTGACGGTGAGGATAATACCGATAAGAGTACCCAGGACAGAAAAGTCGGATTTGTATTCCAGCATTATGCGTTATTCAAACACATGACGGTTTTTGAAAACATTGCCTTCGGCTTAAAGGTTAGACCCTCTAAACATAGACCCAGTAAGGAAGCTATTGAAAAGAAAGTTCATGAGCTTTTGGGACTTGTAAAAATGGAGGAACTGGCAAAGCGCTACCCTGCTCAACTATCAGGAGGCCAGAGACAGAGGATTGCACTTGCAAGGGCTTTAGCTGTAGAACCAAAAGTTTTGCTGCTGGATGAACCCTTCGGAGCTCTTGATGCAAAAGTGAGAAAAGATCTCAGAAGATGGCTCAGGAAGCTGCATGATGAATATCCCATTACAAGTGTTTTTGTTACCCACGATCAGGAGGAAGCACTTGATGTGGCTGACAGAATCGTTATTTTGAATCAAGGCAAAATTGAACAAATAGGGACTCCAGAGGAAGTTTATGATAACCCTGCAAATCCTTTTGTTTATAACTTTCTTGGTAACGTTAATCTGTTCCACGGCAGAGTACACAATGGAAAAATTGAGCTGGGTTCAATAAAGCTTGATGCACCCGGGCATACCGAAACAGGAGACAGAAATGTCATCAGCTACACACGCCCCCACGATATTGAAATAAGTCTTGAAGCCGGTGAAAACGGGTTTATTGCTGCAAATATAATTTTTATAAGGGCTGTAGGACCCATAGTAAATCTTGAAATGAAGAGGCTGGATACCGGGGAGTATATAGAGGCAGAAATCAGCAAGGAAAATTATAAAAAGCTTATGCTGAAGGAAAAGCAGACAGTTTATGTGAAACCTAAGGACTTCAAGGTATTTATTCCTGATGATTACGTTATCTGATGTATTATTTTGAATACTTTTGCCTAAATTGGCAATAAGTAATGTGTTCTATTTCAAGACATATTTTGTAAGATGGGGTGCATGGACAATTATGAGCAGAAGTAATATTTTCAGCGGATTGCCTTTGGAATCAAAAAAACTCTTGAGTTTAATTCTACACGATCAGCCTTTAACAAAAGGTGCCCTGTCAGAGCTGTCAGGTTTAAAGTTGACAAGTCTCAGCAGAATGATGCAGCCCCTTGAGGAATTAAAACTAATCACCGGGTCGGAGGTAGGCGAATCCACCGGAGGAAGAAAACCGGTTTTATATGATATAGATTCTAAAAAATACTATATTATCGGCATAGACATATCAAGAACCTATACACAGGTTGTATTAACAAACCTGAAGCTGCAGCCTGTAAAAAGATATAGATTTGAAATGAACCTTGAATCAACTCCAAAGTTAACACTAAGTATTATATTGAGTTGGATCAAAGAGGTTCAGGAAAGAATCACAAGGCAAAACGGAAGTATTATAGGAATGGGTATTGGCACCGTAGGCCCCTTGGACAGAAACAGCGGTGTTGTTTTAAATCCGGAGAATTTTGAAGCCCCTGGCTGGGAAAACATTCACCTGAAATCAATTTTTGAAAAAAGACTGGAAATCCCGGTAGTAATTGATAATGGTGCTAACGCTGCAGTTTTGGCTGAGACCTGTTATGGGATAGGTAAGGGGATTAAAAATGTTATATATATTAATTGCGGGATTGGTATCAGAACCGGATTAATTTCCTCGGGTGTTTTTGTAAGAAACATCAATGACTCTGAAGATGCCTTCGCCCATATGATAATTGATGTTAACGGAGAAAAATGTTCCTGCGGTAACAGGGGGTGTATAGAAACCTACTCCTCGATATATTCAATAACTGAAAAATATAAAGAATTGAATAAACTCACTGCGGATCAGCTTCCGGATAAACATTCCTATATTGATATCTGTAAGGCAGCTGAAGACAGTGACAGCTCTGCCCGGAAGGTTATTCTGGAGGGGGCCGGTATTTTGGGGATTGGACTAGCAAATTTGATAAAACTGCTCAATCCGGGAATAGTCATTTTGAGTGGACCTCTTATTAAACATTCCAGACTTTTCTATGAAAAATGTACAGAAACTGCATTGGATAAAATTCGGACTCATGGACAAGGAAAGCTTTTTTTCAGTAATGGGGGCTATTTCAACGATAATGCAATTTCAATAGGAGCGGCTGCTCTTGTAATGGAAAACTTTCTTGAGAACAGCAAATTAGTATGATTTATTAATTAATTTAAGTCGGAAAGGACAATAAGTATGGAACAATTGGATCTTAAAGCATTGAATAACAAATACACCAAGCCTGAAGATGTTATCAGGTATGTGACGGAAAACATCGGAGTTTCTAAAATAGCATTGGCATCAAGTCTTTCCATAGAGGATCAGGTTTTGACACATATGTTTTTACAGGCAGAGCCCAAGGCGAGAATTTTTGTGATTGATACAGGCAGACATTTTCAGAAAACCTATGATCTTATGGAGCAGACCATGCTCAGGTATAAGTTCAATTATGAAGTATATGCTCCTGAAAGCAGGGATATTGAGGAATTGGTATCCAGTCTGGGACCAAATTTCTTCTACGAAAGTGTTGAGCTGAGAAAAAAATGCTGTGATATAAGGAAGGTAAAGCCTCTGAAAAGAGTTTTGAGTACCGTTGACGGCTGGATATGTGGTTTGAGAAGAGACCAGTCACCCACCCGTCAGGACATTGAGATTTTTGAATGGGATACCGCTAATTCAATATACAAGATAAATCCTATTGTCCACTGGTCTGAAGAAGATGTATGGGCTTACATAAAAGAAAATAACATTCCATACAGTCATCTGTACAATACAGGTTTCCGCAGCATAGGCTGCCAGCCCTGCACAAGAGCTGTCCAGGAAGGCCAGGATATACGCAGCGGCAGATGGTGGTGGGAGGATCCCGATAAAAAGGAATGCGGTCTGCATATCGGAGGACATAAATAAACCTGATATTAGTGAATTATTTTATCAACAAATAAAATTTGGAGGATGTTATGAATCATTTGGATAAGTTGGAAGCACAGAGTGTTCATATTCTCAGAGAAGCGTACAGGGAATTTAAAAACATTTGTATGCTGTGGTCTATAGGCAAGGACAGTACGGTTCTGTTGTGGCTGGCAAGGAAGGCATTTTTCGGACATGTGCCCATACCCCTTGTCCACATTGATACTCATTATAAAATTCCCGAAATGATTCAGTACAGGGATGATTTGGCTTTAAAATGGAAGCTTACCATGGTTTATGGTGAAAATACCGAAGCTCTGGTACAAAAGAAAACCTTCCCCGATGGAAAGGTGGACAGAATAACCTGCTGTCAGTCACTTAAATCCGAAGCCTTGAAAAATACCCTTTCTGGAGAATGGAACAGGTACGTAATGGACCATAAGACAGGACAATACATACCAGACAAAAACAGAGAAAAGTATACCGGTGTAATTGTAGGGGTTAGAGCCGATGAAGAGGGCAGCCGGTCCAAGGAAAGGTATTTTTCTCCAAGAGACAAGGAAAATGACTGGGATGTTGGAGATCAGCCCCCTGAATTCTGGAATCAGTTCAAAACAGATTTTGCTCCGGGAACACATATAAGAATTCATCCTC
>JAEYNI010000365.1 GCA_023412635.1 Bacillota bacterium | reverse complement strand
CCGAAGGTCCCATTATAGCCACAAATTCTTTTTTGTCTATGTCTATATTGGCATTTTTAAGAGCTTCGACTTCGATATGACCATTTTTATAAGTCTTACCTAAATTCTTCATGGAAATAATCAAAGCAATGTTTCCTCCTTTCAAAAATATATATTTTTTATTTTAAAACTCAATTTTAGGATAGAGTTTTTTAGCAAATTCTTGGTAGCTGATCTCCAGCCAACAGCTTAATTATTCGTGTTCCTCCGCTTAAAGCCTTCAGAATCACCTTTGCTTCCCCTTTATTAATGACTTCACCAATGATTGAAGCGTCTTTACCATACTTATTATCCCTAATAACGTCCAGCACTCTTTCAGCCTGCTCTCCCGGTACGAATATCAATAGCTTTCCTTCATTTGCCATGTACATAGGCTCCATACCCAGAAGTTCACAAACCCCTTGAACTTCTCTTTTAATCGGAAGCTTCTCTTCATCTATGCTGATGGTAACATTGCTCTGTACTGCTATCTCATTAAGAGTGGTTGCAACTCCGCCTCTGGTGGGGTCCCTGAGCACATGGATATCAGAAGTAGCTTCAAGCATATCTTTAACAAGTCCAGACAGTGGAGCACAATCGCTTTTGATATCAGCCTGAAAGCCCATATTTTCTCTCTCAAGGAGTATACAGCTGCCGTGATCCCCTATAGTTCCCGAAATAATTATTTTATCTCCAATTCTAGCATTTCTGCCGGAAATATCAATAGCTTCAGGTAATACGCCTATACCTGATGTGTTGATAAATATTTTATCAACCGCACCCTTTTGAACTACCTTAGTATCGCCGGTTACAATTTTCACTCCGCATTCCTTCGCTGTTATACTCATGGTTTCAACAATTATTTCAAGTTCGTCCATACTAAAGCCTTCTTCAATAATAAAGCCGCAGCTAAGGTATAAAGGTGTTGCCCCGCTGGTTGCCAGGTCATTAACCGTGCCACATACAGCCAATTTGCCTATATTTCCACCCTTAAAAAAAATAGGAGTTACTACAAAACTGTCAGTTGTAAAAACAATATTTCTTGCATTTCCTATATTAAGCTTTGCCGAATCATCTCCGGCTGAAAGAATTTCATTGTCAAAGTACTTTTTAAATATATTTTCTATTAAAGCAAGAGTCGCAGAACCTCCGCTTCCGTGTGCCAGTGTTATTATGTTATCCATTTGGTATTGGGCTGCCTCCTTATATTGTCAATCATATACTTCTATTTTGTTAATTAAATTATTTTCACATTTATTATTTCATTCACCATTTCTCAGATTCCTGGTATAAACCTTTATCTTAAAAGCCTTTAATTAAAAGTTTATATAACTATTCCCCGTACTTGTAATACGCTGCACAGGTTCCTTCTGATGAAACCATACATGCTCCCACAGGATTTTCAGGTGTGCATCTTGTTTTAAAGAGCTTACAGTCATGGGGACGTTTCTTACCTTTTAAAACTTCACCGCACATACAGCCTTTAGGTTCGGGGCTAGCTTTCTGCTTGATATCGAATTTCTTTTCGGCATCAAAGAGTTCATATTCTTTTTTTATCCCCAAGCCCGAACCGGGAATCATTCCTATACCTCGCCAAACAGCGTCTATAGGTTCAAATACCTGGTACATTTTCCTCTGAGCTTTTATGTTTCCCTCTTTGGGAACTACTCTGGAATACACATTTTCTAAAACATTAGTACCATTGGATATATTTTTTAACAGAACATTTATTGAATACACTATATCCAGAGGCTCAAAACCCGCAACAACACCAGCCTTCTTCATATTATACGCAACGTATGAAAAAAAGTCTGTACCAATTATTGCAGAAACGTGACCAGGATAAATAAATCCGTCAAGAGCCAGCTCCTTGTCTTGTGCCAAGGTTTTGATAGCTTCAGGCATTGTCTTGTTTGCGGTTAATACAGAAAAATTTTTTATTCCTTCTTCTTCAGCTCTCAATACTGAGAGTGCAATAACCGGTGTTGTGGTTTCAAAACCAACCGATAGAAACACAACTTCTTTGTCTGGATTTGCTTTTGCTGTCTCCAGGGCATTCAGCGGTGAATATACCATTTGAACATTACAGCCCTGAGCTTTTTTATTAAGCAAATTACTATTATTTCCGGGTATCCGCATTAGGTCTCCAAAGGTGGTTATGATAATCCCTTTATCCTCTGCAAGTTCTGTAGCACTGTCTATATATCCGGTTGGCGTAACGCATACGGGACAACCGGGGCCGGACAACAGCTCAATACTTTTGGGGAGCAGATTCCTGATGCCGTAACGGGAAATGGCCATTGTATGTGTACCGCAAACCTCCATTATTTTTATATTCCTTCCAGAATATGCACTAAGGCAGTCTACAATTTTTTGTATCACTGCCTTGTCTCTGAATTCATCTATATAATTTGTCATATTTCGCTTAGTACCTCCATATTAAGTAGATTCAAATTAATATCTTAGTAGTGACGAAGAATAAATAGTAAGACTATTTATTTGATTCCCAGTTCCCTTATTTCATGAAAAATATCAATGGTTTTAGAAGCCTCTTCCTGGTCAACTATCTGTATTGCACAGCCCGCATGTACCAGAACATAATCTCCCAGCTTAACATTTTCCAGAAGCTCTATTGAAATCTTGTTTACAACCCCCATCATTTCAACTTCTGCGTTATTTCCTTCTATATTAATAACCTTTGCAGGTAATCCCAAACACATAATAAACCTCCTCGTATTGTTATTGAATACTGAAAACTTTTCACCTTTAGCTTTTCACTTCTAACCTCTATCTTCCAACCTCTTACCTCTTACTTCTAACCTCTAATAATTAAGTATAATATCATTTTGAGACTATTTCAATCTCAACTCTTGGCAATACTGTCGGCTATGGCCATAATGGACTGCCCTAGAGCTATACCCCCGTCATTTGCAGGAACCTGTGAATGAGTAAATACCTGAAAACCATTTTTCTCAAGCAGGTCTGAGCTCATAGCCAACAGTGTCAGGTTCTGGAATACTCCTCCGCTTAGTACTACTCTGTTGATTAAGCTTGTCTCTCTGATAAAAATGCAGCCTTTCAGCACTATATCAGCCACAGTGGCATGGAACCTTGATGAAATAATTTCAAGGCTGCTGCCTGCTTCAATGTCCTGTAGCAGTTGTCTTATTACCATATCCGTCCTGACCACAAAGCCCTCTGCTTCATCTGTACATATATCTAACTCATAGGGCTTTGCAGCTCTATCCCTTGCATAATACTCCAATTCAATGGCAGCCTGTCCTTCATAGCTTATGTCGGTCTTAATGTTCAGCAAAGCAGAGACAGCATCAAACAGCCTTCCCATACTGGAGGTTTCGGGACAGTTTAGTTTCTTCTCCAGCATTTTAATTGTAAAAGCAATATCACTGGAGTTGATTTCAGTGAGTAAACGAGATTTTTGGGTGCTATCTCCCGATATCTTGTAGTCGACACAATTCAAACTATCAGCCAGATACAAATATCCCAGTGCCATTTTCCAGGGATGCTTTACCGCAGAATCACTGCCAGGCATCATAACATACTGCAGCCTGCC
>JAEYNI010000328.1 GCA_023412635.1 Bacillota bacterium | reverse complement strand
CATATTATTCTACCTTCAGGTTTGGGATGTCACGGCAAAATTATGACTATAGAGAAGTTCTGGGTACTTCAGTAGAAAAGGTATTCAAATATGAAATTTTCAACGATATGGAAAGATTCATCGAGGACTTTGAATCACAATTTAACTTCGAAGAGGAATTTAAAAATGGCAGCGCTGATATTTGGGGTGCATTATTATTCAGGAATCTCACATATATATCAGGTTCAAGATTCCTTTACTCCCAATTTATCAATTACATAAACAAGGTTTTACAGAACTCAAAGCTGGAACAGGTTGAAAAGGATTTTCAATGTGTACATAATAAGTGGAAGGTAGTAATAAGCTGGCTTCTGAAGGGACATTATACAGGAAATTCAGAGGGAATTCATAAAAGAGCACTTAAATCCTTTAAGGATATCCTGAGCATGGAAAAGACCATACTGTTGAATCTTCAGGAGGCAGTACAAAATGATGCCATATCAGTGCAGAAAAGTACGGAGGTATCAAATACTGAAAGCATAAATGAAGAATGTGAATATACATTTATTGATTTAAGCAATTACTTTAACAGTAATGCCTTTCATAGCACTGAATCAAGAGATTGTACTGCTGACTTTACCGGAACAGGGCACTATTTCTTAGCTCACAATGCCCCAAGCGGACAAATTGTTTCATCGGAAAAACTTAAATTCAGATTTCCCGAAATTATAGATAACAGCTATAACAATATATCCTGTGACAATCAGGTTATAACTGTTCCCGCTGGAGAGTATAAAGGGATTTTATTGATGGGCTCAAGTGAATGGGGCAACTTTATTGAGCAAATAGGTGTAAACTATATTGATGGGAGCTGTGACAACATTCAGGTTAATTTCAGCGACTGGGCTGCTGAGAGCCCCTTATACGATGAAATATTCATCTGGGGAGGAAAGAGTCATAACAAATATGAGGGCAGAACATATAGTAATAACTATAATTTACTAGCCATACAACGTTCAATACCTGCGAAAAAGGAATTGGAGAGCATAACCTTACCTGATTGTCCCAATATGCACATTTTTGCCGCCACCCTTTACAAGTAAACCCGAGATTACCTGGATAATACTTTTGACTCAAGGACCACAGTTATTATACGCAGTATTAATTTGAATATATCTTCAGAAAATTAGAACACTGGATTCAGCCGGTGTTTTTTTCTGTTCATAATAAAACAGCTGTATAAAGACAGGTAAAATATACATTTTACTCTCAATGATAATTATGTATTGTTTGGAAATGCTATATTTAAACACCAGTGTCTAGAATCAGGAGGATAGCTTGAAAAATACATTCGGTAATTCATCGTACTTTTCACGCAGCGAAAAGCCACTACGTGTCTTTTCATTACTATTTTTTACGCGCTATGCGCGTGTAGATGGGAGATCAATATGGCAAAAAAAAAGGGTATTTCAGGCCTGTTTTCAATTTTGACCTATAAAAAACCAAAAGACATAGAACCTTTTTATATACCTGAGACAGAAGAAGAGACAAAAAAAGCTGAAAAAGTCAGAGGCGTAGAACACAAGATCAGGGGGATAAAAAAGCCTTTACCTGTATCCGAGATAAATAAGGGAAAGGAAAGGGAAAAGGATGCCCATAAGAATGACCAGTCGGAAAAGGACAAAGTTAAGGAGTCAAATAACAAAGATGTATCTGACCGGCTATCAAGAGATATAGACGAAAATATTGAACTTATTAAGACAGCTTTTAATTCTGAAAAAAATAAGGATATTATTATCCGTGAGTTTAAAATAGGAAACAAGCTCAAGGCTTTTATTGCATTTATAGACGGAATGGCGGACCGGACCACAATAAACGAATTCATAATAAGGCCGTTGCTTGTAAAAAAAGATTATTCAGAAATAGAATGTAATATGGATAAAATACTTCTTGAGGTAATCGAAACAAACCAGTCTACAAAGATTGCCGATAGTGAAGAAATGATATATGAAATATTGGTAGGTAATACCTGTCTTTATGTAGACGGCTGTGATTACTGTATATCCAGCGAGACCAAGGGTTTTGAAAAACGTTCAGTCAGCACACCACAAACCGAGGGCGTAGTAAGAGGGGCTCAGGAGGGATTTACTGAAAACCTTCGTACAAACGTAACACTAGTAAGACGAATAATAAAAAATAAAAATCTGACTACGGAGTTTTTAAAAATTGGTGCCAGAAATCATAATCAGTGTGCTGTGATGTACATTAATGGCTTAATAAACCCGGCTATAGTAGAGGAAATAAAGAGAAGAATAAATAGTCTGGATACTGATTTCATTCCCGGAAGCGGGATATTGGAGCAGTTTATTGAGGAAAATCCCTGGTCTATTATTCCAACAATAATGTCGACCGAAAGGCCAGACAGAACCGCATCTCACCTAATAGAAGGTAAAGCGGTAATTATAGCAGATGGTACGCCGTTTGCCCTTATAGTACCTGTAACTATTTCAACAATGTTCCATACACCGGAAGATACTACGCTGAGGTGGCAGTATGGAACTCTTATAAGGCTAATTAGAGTTTTTGCTGTATTTATAGCGACTTTCATACCCGGACTTTATGTAGCACTAACAAATTTCCACAGGGAGATGATTCCTACAGACCTTCTGATCGCTATTGCCAAAGCCCGTGAGAATGTTCCATTTCCGACTATTGTTGAAGTTTTACTTATGGAGGCTGCATTTGAGCTTATACGAGAAGCAGGCATCAGAATCCCGGGTATTATTGGAAATACCATCGGTATAATCGGGGCTCTTATCCTTGGGCAGGCTGCAGTTCAGGCAAACCTTGTAAGTCCTGTTCTCATTATAATAGTTGCTATTACAGGGCTTGGCAACTTTGCAATCCCTGATTTCAGTATGGCCTTTGCAGCAAGGATATTACGTATAATGTATATAATACTGGGAGCTGTCCTGGGTTTTTACGGGATCTCTCTGGGTATAGTTGCAACGACAGTCATGCTTGCCTGTACAAAATCCTTTGGTATCCCCATGTTAACCTTCTTTGCTCCGAGATTGTCAAATAGTAATGATGTAGTAATGAGAATGCCTGTCTGGATGCAGCAATTCAGACCCGAAAACACAAATCCTCTGGATACTACAAGGCAGCCTTATATTTCGAGAAAGTGGACTCAGGAACCACCGGTTTCAGATAAAATAAATAATAAAAACCAAAAGGATGGGAGCAAACAGGAAAAGGTAAATAATGCTGGTAAGGAGGCTGAAGATAATGACGACAACAAAGAATAGTGAAGGAACCTTCGGAACCTATGAAGCAGTGTGCCTAACCTCTATTCTCATGATAACAAAAATTTTCTATACTACTATTGCAGTAATCATAGATACTGAAGGTACTTCCGGATGGTATGGAACAATAATCTCCTGCCTTACAAGCTTGATATTATTTTCGATAATATTCCTGCTGATGAAGAGGTTCCCCAATATGGGTCTGGCACAGATATTTGAGGCAGTAATAGGTAAGTTCGCTGGTAAGGTTCTGATTTTATTGTTTGCGGCATACTTCATATTTTATGCTTCTTCAAGCCTTCGAGAATTCATAGAAATGATCAAGGCATATAACCTTCCTTACACACCTCCAAGCATCCTTATTTTTGGGTTTATCTCAGTCTGTGCAATTGTAGCATATTTCGGGCTGGAGGGTATTGCACGTTTGTCGGGAATTTTTTTCATTCCCGTCATAACAGCTGTGGTTCTGATTTTCGTGCTGGCCGGCCCAAGATATGACTTTGACTATATAAAACCCTATTTCGGCTATGGATTAAAAAACACAATAATATCAGGGTTACTCAGAAGCTCAGACTACGATGAAATTATTATTCTTGCCTTCATAATAAATTCCATACATGGACTCAAAACCTTTAAAAAAGCAGGTTATACAAGTATTATTATTTCAGGGATAACCTTTAGTTCAAATATCTTATTTAATATTCTGGTGTTTACTTACTCAGGAGGAAGAGAAAACCTGTCTAGTTTATTTGAATTATCAAGAGCAATCTACTTTAACAGGTTTGTACAAAGGCTGGAATCTATCTTCCTTTTTGCCTGGGTTATTTCCTCGCTTATCAGTGTTTCTATAGCCTTTTATTTATCAATAAGCTTATACACAAAAGCATTTAGGATTCCGAGTCACAGGCCGCTAATATTTCCATTCAGCTTTTTACTGTTTATGATAGCCCTTATTCCTAAGAATATGTCTGAGCTGGTTCAGGTGAGTATTCATTTTATACGGCAATACAGCTGTTTTATCATTTACATGATACCTATAGTGATACTTTTAATATCTGCAATTTTTAGAAAAAGGGGTGATTTGCCGGATGGTAAAAAGAGTTAAGCTGCTTTTGACTTTATGCATCTTAATATGTTGTACTTTAACGGCATGCTTTGATGCACAAGAGGTGGATGACGAGGTATATGCCCTTGCACTGGGTATAGATAAGGGGATGACCAATAAAATAAGACTTACTATCCAATACCCGACATATAAAGCAGGAGGGGGAGGAGGGGCGGAACAGGAAAAAAATAAGGGCGGAATGGGAAATTCCAATGAAACATCAGGATCAAATATTCATACAATAGAAGCCCCATCAATATTGGAGGCTCTTGATATGTATGGAATGGCCATATCAAGAAGAGTGTCCTTGATGCACATGAAAAATCTAATAATAGCAGAAGATATAGCAAGGGAAGGTATTCAGGATCATTTAGCTCCTATGTCCAGGTTCAGGGAAACAAGAAGAATCGTTGACATAGCAGTGGTAAGAGGAACTGCGCAAAAATACATTCAGGAGAATAAGGCAAATATCGGTGAAAGTTTATCCAAATCAATGGAATTGATGGCTGTCCAATCCCAGAATACCAGCTATTTTCCAAAAGTGACTTTCCATGATTTTTATCGTGGACTATTATCTACCTATGATCAGAGTTACGTAGCATATACCGGGATCAATGAGTTTAAGGAATTGCCTGAAGAACAAGAGAACAGAAAGGCACCGCTGGTGATCGACAATGGGTTTATACCGGGAAAACTCCCGCGATCTGGAGTAG
This sequence comes from Bacillota bacterium, assembly GCA_023412635.1. Classification (GTDB taxonomy): domain Bacteria; phylum Bacillota; class Clostridia; order Acetivibrionales; family DSM-1351; genus Ruminiclostridium. The sequence continues at coordinate 926 of JAEYNI010000328.1, read as the reverse complement.
CCAAGAGAGAATTTGTAGGTACTGCCGTTTTTTCAGCTGATAGAATGACGGGGTATTTGAATAGTGAGGAAACGAGATATTTTCTTATGATTATAGGTAAATTTAAAAAAGCTATCATTAATATACCGGACGAAAAGATACCCGACAAGGTTATTCCTCTTGATTTCCGGCTCAGCCGTAAACCCGTAATGAAAGGACATTTTAAAAATGGGGAACCTGTTATAGACCTAAAGCTTGAATTGGAAGCAGATATCGGATCAATACAGAGTAGAATTAATTATGAGAATAAAAACAATATCGAAAAATTAAACACAGATACCGAACTGTATATTCGGGAGAGGGTGATAAGGGTAATTACCAAGGTAAAGAATGAGTATAAATCCGATATATTTGGTTTTGGACAAAAGTTTGCGGGGTACTTCCCCACAATACAGGAATGGGAAAGATATGATTGGCTTAAGCATTTCCCTGAGGCGAGAGTTAACATAGAGGTAAGTGTCAACATCAGAAGAACAGGAACTATGATTAATTCCTCCAAAGTAAGAGGTAAGAACCTACTAAAAAATACCTGAGATAAGGTTTGATAAAACAGTAGACGACAGGACAGGGTGATTATATTGATCTATATTCTTGCAATTTTCATGCTATTGGCTGGTTACTACAGCTTCACCTATGGTATAAGCCTATGGAGAGATGATAATAAAAAACTTGGAAGCATTGGTACTATTCTTATCTCGGTATTAGGAACATTAATACCAATAGTAATTATGTTTATCCAGCGCTGAATAAACGTGGAGTATTTTCTATACCCCGATTTTCTTATAGGTTGAGGGTGAACAGCCTTTAACAGCCTTGAAGGATCTGTTAAAGGTGACAATACTGTTGAAGCCAACTGTATAGGCTATATCGGCCACTGACATAACTGA
>JAEYNI010000278.1 GCA_023412635.1 Bacillota bacterium | reverse complement strand
TAGCGAATGGGTCACGACGAACTTGACCAATCTTGTCAGATATAGCTGCAGCAGTTATTTCTGAACCCATGATTGAACCAAGGAATACACCGTGTTTCCAGTCAAAGCTTTCATGAACCAATGGAATAGTGCTAGGACGACGTCCACCGATCAATATAGCTGAGATTGGTACTCCAGCAGGATCTTCCCACTCAGGAGCTATAGCTGGGCACTGATTTGCAGGTGCAGTAAAACGAGCGTTTGGATGTGCAGCAGGAGTCTCTGAACCTGGAGCCCAATCCTTACCCTTCCAGTCAATTAAGTGAGCTGGAGCATCTACTCCCATACCTTCCCACCATACATCTCCCTCATCAGTTATACCAACGTTAGTGAATATAGTGTTCTTTTCAATGCTGTGCATAGCATTTGGATTTGAATCCATTGAAGTTCCTGGAGCAACCCCGAAGAAACCTGCTTCTGGATTAATAGCATAGAGTCTGCCATCTGCTTTGTATTTCATCCAAGCTATATCGTCACCGATAGTTTCAACCTTCCAACCTGGAATAGTAGGAACCAACATAGCAAGGTTTGTTTTTCCGCAAGCACTTGGGAAAGCACCACAGATATATTTAACTTCACCCTTAGGGCTAGTAAGCTTTAATATAAGCATGTGCTCTGCAAGCCAGCCTTCTTCACGAGCAATAGCTGAAGCTATACGAAGAGCAAAACACTTCTTTCCGAGAAGAGCGTTTCCGCCGTAACCTGAACCATAGGACCAGATTGTTCTTTCTTCTGGGAAGTGGCTGATGTACTTCTTTTCGATTGGAGCACATGGCCATTTTGTATCTTTTTCGCCTTCAGCAAGAGGAGCACCAACTGAATGTAAGCAAGGAACGAAATCTCCGTCACCAAGAGTATCCAATACTTTCTTACCTATACGAGTCATGATACGCATGTTGATTACAACGTATGCACTATCGGAGATTTCAACACCGATTTTTGATATTTCTGATCCTATAGGTCCCATTGAGAAAGGAATAACATACATAGTTCTTCCCTTCATACAACCCTTGTATAAACCCTTCATTGTTTCTTTTAATTCATTAGGGTCTACCCAGTTGTTTGTTGGGCCTGCTTCTTCTTTAGTCTTTGAAGCAATATATGTTCTGTCCTCTACACGAGCAACGTCAGATGGGTCACTGTTAAAAGCGTAACATCCTGGACGTTTTTCAGCATTTAAAGGCTTAGCCAATCCAACATTAACTAATTCTTGAATAAGACGGTCATTTTCTTCCTGAGAACCATCACACCAGTAAATCTGGTCTGGCTGTGTTAATTCAGCCACTTCTTTTACCCACGCTTGCAACTTCTTGTTCGTAGTCATTAAAATTCTCCCTTCAATTTATAAAATATACTGCTGCAATGAGTAGTATTTTTGTAATGTCTTGGAAATTAAAATTTATTACATGCTAAAAACTCACCATGTATATTCTGCACGTTTATATCTAAAAATATTAATAAAATTGATTCCTCAAGCCATGAACAATCTACTATTCAGTATAACTGAAACCGAATTCTGGAACTTATAGCATGTGAAGTCCTGGTTCAGTTGGTAAGCAATAGATTTAGTTAATTTTTTCACTAACTATCTTAACATAGTAAACCATAAATTTCAACATTTGTTTTAATTCAAAAACAAAAATTTTTAGTTTGATTCTGCAATTTCACGTTTACAGAATTTCATGTTTTCATTTCTATACACAACATTTTCTTACATAAAATTTGCAAAACTACCAGGCAGTAGACGGGCTTATGCTTCCACAGTATTTTGTATACAATTTAATACAATAAACTAATAAATCATAAAAAGCGAATTGTATAAAATTGAAAATTGCATGATCCATTTCTTAGCACTTTACATTCCTACTGCATACACTATATTGATATGCAATTTTTTTTGAAAGGTGGAATATTTTTGGCTGCAAAAATCTGTAATTATTATGCCGGGTCAAATTCGGCTCGTGGTTTTGTAAGCTACTTCGAGGACAATATTCGCGGTATTGATAATATATACATATTAAAAGACGGCTCCGAAAAAGACAAATCCCTTCTGATGAAAAAACTGGGAATTAACTGGTTCATAAAGGGTTATGATATTGAGTATATTCACTGCCCTTCCGATGAGAACGAGGTAGAAACAGTAATTATTCCAGCATTGAACATAGCTTTAGTCGATGGTGACTCCGAGCATATTGCTAATACAAGAACATTAATTCTGAAAGGTAAGATGGTCAGTTTGACTTCAGAAGAGTCAGGCAGAGCATTACCACTTAATGAAGACCTCATTTTACAAATGAAAAGCAAAATCCAGGATTATTACAAGTTTGCCTATGCACAGCTAAAAACAGCACTTAGTATACATGATGAATGGGAAAAAGTATATATTGATAACATTGATTTTGATAAGTTAAATAAGATTGCAGACGCCTCAATTAAAGAATTGTTTGGAGAATTATCCTTAAAAAAGGAAAGTATTATTAAAAACAGATTCTTCGGGGGATCAACCTACAAAGGTGCTGTGAATTTTGTAATGGACCTGACTAAGGATATAGGGAAAAGATATTTTATAAAAGGACGACCCGGCTCCGGAAAGTCCACATACCTTAAAAAAATTGCATCAGCTGCTCAGGAAAGGGGTTTTGACGTAGAAGTGTACCACTGTAGTTTTGATCCTCAAAGTCTGGATATGGTTATTGTAAGGGAACTGGATTTTACAGTGTTTGACAGTACAGCCCCCCATGAGTTCCTACCCACAAGGAACAGTGATGAGGTTATAGATATATACGACCTGGCTATTACTCCGGGAACAGATGAGAAGTACAAGGATGCACTAAGTTCCATTGTTAAAAAGTATAAGGAAGCAGTAGATTCCGGCGTAGCCCTCCTGGGCAAAGCCAAAGAACTTCAGGATCAGGTCAACGAAATTATAAAGGAAAAGATAAATTCAAAATCTATAGATGAAGTCTATAATGAGTTAATCAAAAAAATAAATACAGTATTCGACAATATGACCGAGAATAGCTGATATCTCTTAAGAAGATAGTAGCGTCACTTTAGTTATACTTTGATAAATAAAGAACATGCCGCAGACACAAAAGCTACGGCATGTTCTTTTATTTAATCAGACTGATAATTTTATAGTTCATATTTAAATGTTCAGCAACACTGATTATAGCTTCATCAGTCCAGCTATTACAAAGTTTAAAACAAACAAGCCTGTAACAATGTACATGATAGGGTGAACCTCTCTAGCCTTACCCTTGCATATTTTCATTATTACATAGAATATAAAGCCCGTTGCAATACCGTTTGAAATACTGTAAGAGAAAGGCATTACTACAGCAGTAAAGAAAGCTGCAAGAGCCTCATCAAAGTCATCCCACTTGATTTTTGCAAAGGAACCCATCATTAATATTCCAACAACTATCAATGCCGGAGCTGTTGCAGCTCCCGGGATAATACTTGCCATCGGGGCAAAAATGAGGCAGATGGCAAAGAATATTGCAGTAAACACAGAGGTAAGTCCTGTTCTTCCTCCTGCTCCTATACCTGATGCGCTCTCAACATAAGTTGTTGTATTTGAAGTTCCGAAGAGTGCGCCTATTGAGGTCGCTGTAGCATCAGCAAAGAGCGCTTTGTCCATTTTAGATTTAAAACCTTTCCCTGCAAACAGTTCGGCTTCATCCTTGTCATCAAATATTCCACTTTTTCTTCCCGTACCAATAAACGTACCGATGGTATCAAAAGTATCCGAAAGGCTGAAAGCAAGTATAGTTACCAACACAACCGCTATTTTACCAGGATCACTGAATAACCCTGCAAAATCAAGTGCGAAAGCAGTTTGTGATATGTCTGATATATTATAGGGAGTATTTGAAGACAAATTTGTAACGCCCATAGGGATTCCAATAATGGTACTGGAGATAATTCCTATCAGTATAGCGCTTCTGACCTTTAAGAGCATAAGTACTACTGTTATGACAAGACCTATCAACGCAAGCTGAGCAGCAGGGCTTGAGAAGTTTACAAAAGCAGGGACAACATTTGCACCTCCCGCAATTACGGTAGCTTTGTCCGCACTTTCACCAAGTATTGTTAATGGAGCTCCGGGTTTTGCTTCGGAGGTGAATTTCAAGAAGCCAGCATCTTTAAAACCTATGTAAGCTATAAAGAGACCGATACCGCCACCGATTGCAAGTTGAAGTGATTCCGGAATTGCCTTGATTATTGATTTTCTTACTTGTGTTACAGTAATAATAATATTGATGATACCGCATATAAATACCATTGCCAGCGCCTGTTGCCAGGTATATCCCAACCCAAAAC
>JAEYNI010000260.1 GCA_023412635.1 Bacillota bacterium | reverse complement strand
TGTTGTTTTTGGCATAAAGCCGCAGGCCAGAATACCGTTGGTGGGGTCTGCTCCTATACAACGATAAACAACATCTTTTTGTGTTTCCATAACTCAATCCTTTCCGAGAGGCAAACTTCTGCCTGAGCTATACCAAAACGGATAAAATAATGACCATTAGAAATATTTCGTCTGAATATAAAGTATCATATAATATGCATATATACAATTGTATTATAAGAATGGAGAATGAATAACTTTTACATACCAAATAAGATAAAAGGAGCAGATTATGAACAGAGAATGGGAAAATCAGTATATAAATCAAATAAACAGATATCCAATGCATTCTCCCTACGGAGCTTATGAATCTGTTGAACAGGCAATGAGCTGTGACCGACGGGCTTCAAAATATGTAAAAAGTCTGAGCGGGAAATGGAAATTCAAGCTTGCTGAAAATCCTCAGCTGGCGCCGAAAGGTTTCTACCAATTAAATTATGATACTTCCGGCTGGGAGGATATACCTGTGCCATCAAACTGGGAGCTGCATGGATACGGCAAGCCTGTTTATACCAATGTTAAGTATCCCTTCAAGAGGGAGGGAGTCGGATCTCATTATGAGATAGAGATTGCCGAGGGACAGGTGGAATACAACGCACCCCTGGTACCCGAGAAAAACCTTACAGGCTGCTACCGGACTTATTTTGAAGTACCGGACTATTTCGATGGGAAAGATGTATTTATTGAATTCGGGGGAGTAGAGGCCTGTTTTTACCTCTGGGTCAATGGAGTGGAAATAGGCTTCTCAAAGGACAGCAAGCTGGACGCTTCCTTTGATATTACACATGTGGTTCAAAAGGGCAAAAATGAACTGGCGGTAAAAGTCCTTCAATATTGTGACGGTTCGTACCTTGAGGATCAGGATTATTGGCACCTGTCCGGGATTTACCGGGATGTGAAAATATATGCAAAGTCCAAACAGAGGCTCCTCGACTATAAGGTTGAAACCCTTTTTAAGGACAATAACTTTAAAGAAGCCGAACTGAGGGTAATGCTCCAACCGAACAACAAAGTCAGGGGTTATGGAGAATGTCATGTGAGATTAAGCCTATATAACGCTGAAGAAGAATTAGTAACTGTTTTTCAGAGTCAACCCTATGCCAAGTGTAGCGTCTATCTGGAGCCTAAGTTTACTGCTTTTTCATCTAAACTATTGGAAAATCCTCACTTATGGTCAGCAGAGGAACCCTATTTATATACATTAATATTGGAGACCATAGATAAAAACGGGTGTGTCACAGATATTGAAAGTACAAAAGTAGGCTTCCGAAAAGTTGAAATAGGCAGGGACGGTGTACTCTATTTGAACGGCAGGAGACTGCTGGTCCGGGGTGTAAATTTGCACGAATTCTGTCCCGAAACAGGCAGGTATGTTTCTGAGGAATACATGAGACAGCAGCTTTTAACAATGAAACAGCTCAATTTCAATGCCGTTCGGACAAGCCACTATCCACACGCCAGCGAATGGTATGAACTATGTGATGAGCTTGGGATATACGTTGTGGATGAAGCCAATATTGAAACCCACGAGTTCGGCGGACAGTTAAGTGCTTCGGCAGAGTGGACTGCTGCATATATGGAACGTGCTACCCGGATGGTACTAAGGGATAAAAATCATCCTTCAGTAATTACCTGGTCTCTGGGAAATGAATCGGGGGCAGGGGCAAATCAGGCGGCCATGTATGGCTGGATTAAAGAATATGACAGGACCAGGTATGTTCAGTATGAATCCTGCAACCCTGAAAGGAATATTACCGATATAATATGCGCAATGTATCCGCCCAAAGGCTGGGTAGAACAAAAGATGGCCGAGCATGAGGATCTGAGACCCTTTATAATGTGTGAGTATGCCTATGCAAAAAGCAACAGTAATGGAAACTTTAAAATGTATTGGGACATGGTGGAAAAGTATCCGCGTTTCCAAGGCGGGTTCATATGGGATTTCCAGGATAAGGCCTTGGTACAGAAGGAAAAAGGGGACTCAAGATATGTATATGGAGGGGCCTTTAATGAAGAGGTGGTTGATCCCGTAGAGGACATGTGTCTGAATGGAGTGGTTCTGCCTGATTTGAGCTGGAAGCCGGCGGCATTTGAAATAAAGAATTGCCAGGCTCCTGTGATGATTTATTATGATGGAAGCCCATACCCCGAAACAGGAGCCTATAAAATAAAGAACAATTATATGTTTAAGGACCTGAGTCATTTATGCCTTGGTTGGGAACTGCAGTGCGACGGAAAAATTGTGGATAGAGGAGTCATGAAACAGTATTTTACAGCTCCCGGACAGTCGGATATTCTGGATTATGTTTTGAAACCCGAAAATATATCCGGTGAAGCCTTTGTGAACATCACAGTCTCCTTAAATGAGGATACGCCCTATTCAAAAAGGGGACATGTTATTTATACTTATCAAATCCCTCTAAAGGAGTCAGTGGTTAAGAGGCAGGAGGTATGTATTAACCATAATAAACTGACAATGCAGGAAACTTCCAGGGAAATATTGATACTGGGAGAAAATACCGAAGTACGTTTTGACAAGGAAAACTGTATATTTACAAAGGTGGTTTTTAACCGAACTGAGAGCTTTTGGGGCTGCGGGGATAATTTTTACCGGGCTGCTACGGGTATTGACGAAGGCTGCAGGAATTCCGGAGGCAATTATGCAACCGATTGGAGGGCCTGGGGCTTGAATGCTCTGAAAATAGATTCCGTAAAAATAGATACTGCCGTCTCAGACTCGCAAATATTTATTTTTGCAAATGTGACATACAATAATGATAAATTGCTTGTTTCCACACAGTACAGGATAGGCAGCAGAGGTATGGAGGTTGATAAAACCGTTATTAATAATTGTCCCGGTGAAACAATTCCAAGAATCGGACTTTCATTAATGCTTCCGGAGGATAAACAGCAAATAGCCTGGTATGGAAGAGGACCCTGGGAGAATTACGCAGACAGAAAGGAAGCAGCCCTTATAGGCTGTTACAGCAGTACCGTCTCCGAACAGTATACACCCTATGTGAAGCCTGTGGAGTGCGGTGGAAAAGAAGATGTGAGATATATCCTCATTCGGGACCAAAAAGGCTGCGGCCTACGTATCTCTGGAGCCGTACCGTTCCATTTTGATATTCATGATTACTCTGTGGAGGTCTGCGATAAAGCCATGTATGAACATGAGCTGATAAAAGATAGATATGTTCATCTCAATATAGACCATTTGCATGCCGGCTTGGGAGGAGACAACGGCTGGTCTAAAAATATTCATCCTGAGTATCGCATTGGAAAAGGTTTTTACCACTATAATTTTATTATAGAAGTGGTTTGAATCTATTACTGAGAAAGGTATAATAGGCTTGCACGTAGAGGCAGGCAAACTGTTAAATCAGGCACCTAAAAAAATGCATTTGCATTTTTTTAGGTGCCTGATTGGGGTTTTTATCCGAATTTTTATGTATTTTTTAGCTGCCTGAGACTGTGAAAAACATTTGCACAGAGTATAAAGTTTTGAATATTTACATTATCAATTTTTGATGTTTAAATTAGGCTCAGATAGTCTAACAACATCTTCACTTTACAATTTCATTATTAGCAGATTTATACTGCTGGAATAGGAGCTAGTTTGATGCAAACAACGAGAGACATGGATGCACCTGGAACTGAAAAGGTAACCATCAGTACAAGTAACAGTTTGGTAAAACATTTTAAAGGTACCTGGCAGTTATACACTTTATTACTACTACCAATAATATTTTTAGTGATATTCAGTTATTATCCCATGTACGGGGCTATTATAGCATTTAAGAACTACAATATAAGAGCAGGAATATTGGGAAGTCCCTGGGCTGATAACTTTGGGTTAGCAAACTTTATAAGATTTTTTGAAAATTACAATTTTATTGAGTGCCTGCGCAATACCATATGGATTTCTTTATATTCAATGCTGGTAAGCTTTCCATGTGCAATTATTTTGGCCATAAGCCTTAATTATGTTCTGAATGTTAAATATAGAAAAGCAGTACAGCTCATATCATATTTTCCTTACTTTATATCAACAATAGTACTTGTCGGTATGGTAAATATACTCTTTAATATAAAGACTGGTGCCATTGGTAACTTAATTTACAGTATCACAGGAATGAATGTCCTGGCCAGTGCCTCGGTTTTTCCATCACTGTATGTATGGTCAGGGATATGGCAGACAGTGGGCTTTAACGCAATTATATATATGGCGGCTTTGTCAGGTGTTGATATGCAGCTTCATGAAGCAGCTATAGTCGATGGAGCAACTATTATGCAGAGAATAAGACATATTGATCTGCCTGCAATAATTCCTACAGCCGTAATATTACTTATTCTTAATGTTGGCGGAATTCTGAACGTTGGCTATGAAAAGGTACTTGCAATGCAGAACCCAAATAACCTTAGTGCGTCTGAGATAATATCGACCTATGCCTATAAAATTGCACTGGTGTCATCAATACCGGACTTTGCTT
>JAEYNI010000205.1 GCA_023412635.1 Bacillota bacterium | reverse complement strand
TCTCAATAGGGATAACAGATAGCGCAGAAAACGTAATACAACAAATAGAAAAAGAGCTTCAACAACTCAAAGAAAAAAATATAGATTATTCTATAAAAGAGGTTGATTTTGAGGGTACTACTTCCGTAGTGTGTTATATAGAGGGTGAACCGCTGTTCTCAAAAAAATCCAACCAGTATGAGCTGCTGAAATATCACGTGTCGAACGCACTGGCAGACCATGTTATACAGCAATATGAAGAAAAACTTCTCAATAGAATAATAAATAGTAACTATGGATATTTTAATTCAGCTGAAAAAAATGAAATACTTAGTATTTCTTTAAAAATAATCAGGAATGATGATAAGATTTTTTTTAATACCCTGTTTCAGATAAGAAGAAGAAATCTTATCACAAAAAAATTGATGGAGTATTTTGAAAGTTCAAACAGTATAATTCTCGACGGGTTTGTAAACTTTCGGCTTAAGGACTATATTAAGGAGCTTGAGGATGTTATAGATAATGCCGTCGACGATTTTCTTATAGAAAGAGAGTACAAAGAATTTATAAGATTGTTAAGGTATTTTGTTGAGATACAGGAATCCAAGCTGAACTTCATCCATGTAGTAATGCAGTATGATGAAAATTATATTTTGCTAGATGAGAAGAAGCACGAAATCACTAATGATTGTATTCAGGAATTTATTTCGGAGCTTCCTGAGACAGAAATAAATCACGATGATCTGCTGGTCAGTTCATTAATAACACTGGCTCCAAAAAGTATTATAATCCATAATTGGGAAAGATTTAAAAATCATAAGCTTCTTGACACCATTAAGAACGTTTTCTCGGGTAAAGTGGTTTTATGCAGCGGATGTAGTATATGTGAATATAGTTTTGCAAAATTCGACAGGAAAGAATAAAATTCAACAAATATAAAAAAATAGTAAAATTTTCCTACGAAATTTTTTACAATATATATTGACAAAAAGTTGGTATATAAATACAATATATCGTGTAATCACTATATAGAGTATTCAAATTGTGATAAAACACTTTATATTGGTTAATAACTGATATAAGTAATTTTTACCTTACTAAAGATAAATGATTAAGTTACAACAGAAGAAAGTTAAAATTACAAAAGACTAAATGTCCGGGAAAAAGAAAAGAGAGTCAGATGGCTCTCTTTTTCCCTTTTATATTCGAAAGCACCGAGTATTTGAAACCGATGATTTACATGCCATACCATAATAATTTATAATTTAAGTGAAACATGTAAATAATTCGGATTATAGGTTTTTAGTTTACTCACATATAAGAATGCTTAACATAAGATGTTAGGCATATTAGGAGGAAGACCTTGAAGGTAATAGGATTTATTGGACCAAGTGGAACAGGTAAAAGCCACAGAGCATCATGGGTTGCAAGAGAACATGGGACAGATTTTATAATAGATGACGGACTGCTGATAAAAGGTAATCAGATTATCGCGGGTGTTTCTGCAAAGCGAGAAAATACTAAAATAGCCTCAGTCAAGAGAGCTCTGTTTACTGACCCAAAGCACACTGAGGACGTTGTGAATGCACTTGAAAGGTATAATGCTCATGTATTGCTTATCATAGGAACCTCGGATGGAATGGTTGAAAAAATAGCAGAACGTTTGGGCATAGGGCCTGTGGACCAAAAGGTCTATATAACTGATGTTGCAAGTGAATATGAAATAAAGCAGGCGCTATCCACCAGAAGAGAGCAGGGGAAACACGTTATTCCTGTTCCGACTTTTGAAATCAAGAAGGATTTTTCAGGCTACTTTCTTGACCCCCTTCAGATATTTAGGAGAAAGGGCAAGGGGAGTTATCAGCTGGTAGGTGAGAAGTCAGTAGTAAGACCAACCTTCAGCTATATGGGGAATTATACCATATCCGATTACACTATTTATCAGATAGTTGAATATGTCACCTCCAACATTGAGGGTGTATCTAAGATATCGAGATTCCGTGCTGAAAACAGGCCTGATGGAATATATATCGAAATGGATCTGGTGCTTATTTATGGATATATGATAAAAAAGCTTCTCAGAGAGGTGCAGGAGCAGGTAAGTGAGCAGATTAAGCACCTTACGGCATTGAATATCAAAAGAATGAATGTGGTGGCAAAAAGTCTGATAATGGATAAGAAGAGTTAATGCAGACTTACTTGGTGTGCCGTGGACATTTTGAAAACATGAAAAAACACATAAGCGATATTGATAACGATATTGTAGAACGATGAAAGTGCCGGTAAGAAAAAATTTGTCCGTGTTTATCGGACAGGATATATATCAAGCCTCTATTAGTTCAATGTGCAAATATCGCAATTAAGAGTAAAAAATATACATAAACTTATTCATCAAGCATCACTGAAGAGACCATTTTTATGGGCTTTATTTGTCATGCACTACTTCTATAACCGATGATATCTGTACTCTCTTTCAAACTATGACCTCCTTGTAAATTATTTGCAACTACCATTAGTTGGTGGAAATTACAAATTAGTTTAATGTTGGTTAACATATTCAAATTACATTTCAGGACGAAAATTTAACATTTCAGGCAAAAAACGATTTTTCTTTTTTAATTTATGTTAAACTGGTCGTGTCATTTCAGAGCAGTTCCTCAATCTCAATTTAATTGTTATATGGCAAATTAAAGGTATTTTATGGTAAACAAGCACTAATTTGTGTCACCTGACGGCGACAGAATAGAGTTTTATATGAAAAAGATGTTATCAAAAGCTATAGCAAATGATTACCGAGAGTTTTATTACTCAGATTAGAAGAGGGTGGAGTCTAATGGAAGAATGGCAACTACAACTAAGAAATATACTAACTAAGCCTGAACAACTGGCAGATTTTTTGGAGTTGAGTCAGCAAGAATGTTCAAATATATCAAAGGTAATAGAAAAATATAAGATGGCAATTTCACCATATTATGCGAGATTAATATCAAAAGAAAATGATAATTGTCCCATAAAAAAGCAGTGTGTTCCTCAATTAGACGAATTAACTAATTCTAGCAAAATGTACGACGATCCATTGCAAGAATCAGTTTATTCCGTTACACCTCATTTAGTACATAAGTATCCTGATAGAGTAGCCTTTTTTGCAAGTAGCATATGCTTTACGTATTGCAGGCATTGTACACGAAAAAATACTGTTATCAATAATAATGGTTCTATCAGTGATAGTGAATTTGCAAAAGTATTAGACTATATTGAGAACAATAAAAATGTCAGGGATGTTTTGATTACTGGTGGAGACCCCTTAACTTTGACAGATGAAAGACTTGAAAAATATATATCAGAATTTAGAAAAATAGCCCATGTACAGACAATTAGAATTGGTACTAGAGCAATAGTCACTTGCCCTATGCGTGTCACTGAAAAATTGGCTGATATGCTTATGAAATATCATCCTATATGGATAAATACTCATTTTAACCATCCTATTGAGATTACGCCAGAGGCTGTAGAGGCCTGCAATATCCTATTGTCCCGAGGAATTCCTCTTGGAAACCAAACGGTATTACTTAATGGAATAAATAATGATGTACATATAATGGAGAAGCTTTTTTCAGAATTAATAAAAATAAGGGTAAGACCATATTATCTATATCAATGTGACTATGTTAAGGGAGTAGAGCACTTCATTACGCCATATACTCAAGGCGTTGATATTATTTCGGAGCTCCGAGGTAAGATTTCAGGTTATGCCATACCGCACTTCATAATGGATGTTGCTGGAGAAGATGGTGGAAAGATAATTGTAGAGAAAAGCAACATAGTAAGTGATGATGGAGAAACACTTACATTAAGAGGACCAAAGAATAATCTTATTAAGTGCAAAATAGGGGAGAGAGACATATGAGAGTCGGGTTAACTTTTGATTTGCGTGAAGATTATGATATAGAAAGCACCAGTGAGATATACGCTGACTTCTGTAATCCAAATGAGATTGGTTATCTGGCGGATTCAATAAAGGAATGTGGCCATGAGGTGGTTTTAATTGGAAATATGTATAAGCTAAATAAAATGATACTAGAAAATCAATTTGATTGTGATTTAGTTTTTGTGGAGGATGAAGGGATAAATTCCAGGAACAGAGAAGCGATAGTACCTGCATTGTTGGAGATAAATAAGATTCCTTATGTGGGAAGCGATGCCTATGCCATGGGTCTTTCACAAAATAAATTTCATACAAAACTAATAGCTGAGTACTTAAATATAAAAACACCAAAATGTATATATGTACCCTATGGGCAAGTGAATTTAGATGAGTTTTTAAGCCGTGGAATGGTACAGAAAGAACTGAGCTTTCCACTAATTGTTAAGCCAAACTATGAAGGATATAGTATGGGCGTATTTGTTGTAAATGATTTAAATGAAATGGTAGAAAAGGTAAGCTGGAATATGGACACATATCATCAAGAAGTTCTTTGTGAAGAATGCATTGAAGGTAAAGAGGTGTATGTACCTATTGTAGGAACAGGTGATAAGTCATACGCCTTAGAAGTAGGTATTTGTAAACATAAGGATGGTTCAGATATAGATGTATTTACACTTCATCAGAAGTGCTTTGAACCCATATTGGATGAAATTTTTGAATGTGATGAAGAGCTTAGAAATGAATTAATATCAGCATCTTTGAAACTACATAAGCATCTAAACTGCTACGATTTCGGCAGATCTGACTTTAAAATTGATAAAAATGGCGTTCCTTACTTTTTGGAGATTAATCCAAGGCCGGGACTTACACAGAATGGGCCATATGAAACCTGTGCAAAGCATATAGGGAAATCCTATACGCAGATAATAGGTGAAATTATACAAAGTGCTGTTGAAAGATATGGAATATAGGAGGTGTGCGTAATAGAGCATAACAATTTTGCGAAAATCAAAATAGGGATAGGCAAGCTTGTTGCTATAGCAATTTTTCTATGTCTTATGTTTCAAATTGTTGGCTGTAGTAGCACGAAAGAGGAACTTTCAGGAGATATGCAGCTAAGCATTGCAGTAATGGGTTCAAAGCAAGTATATGATTATGATACTAGCTTTATAAATGGAATTGAGATGGCTATACGTGATTTCAACCAACAGTACTCTGGAAATGGATTTAGTGCAGCTTATAAAATTTATGACGATGAGTATGATTTTGAAAAGGGTGTTGTAATAGCCAAACAACTTTCTTCAGATCCCAAAATAACAGCTGTAATTGGTTCTCATAGCTTCAATATTCTGGATGCGTCTGTTGAATTCCTTGAGGAATCCAAAAAGATACTTATTGCAGCTAATGGAATGATGGATAAATCCATAGTGAACAAAAAATATAAGTACATTTTTAGAAATACCTTTGGGGAAACAGAAATGGGTGCGTCTATGGCAGACCATGCTGCTAAAATAGGTGCAGACCGTATTGCCATATACCATAGTAATACAGAGTATGAGAATAATATGGGGATGGCCTTTAGTAAACGTGCATTGGAAAATGGTTTAAAAGTATTGGATGATGTTTCGGAAATTGGCTCACAAAAGGACTTTGATAACATATACAAAAGGTGGGAAGCCATTGGAGTAAACTGCGTAATGATAAGTCAAGAGTCTATTGCGGATGCCTTCATGTTGGCAGAGCGAATTCGTACAAAGTCAGACAAAATAAAGATATATGGAGATTTTTCCTTTGATGCCGAGGAAAAGCTAATTGAAAATAAAAAGTTTGTTGAAGGCATTATTATTCCAACATTAGTACCGGTAACTCAATCAAAGGCATTAGAGGACTTTAACGCCAGATATGAAGAGACTTATGGTTCGGCACCTACATGGTGGGCAGCCCATGCATATGACTCAGTACGTATGGTACTAGATACCTCAGTTCAAGTGGATAGCAATATACCAGAAAAGATATCTGAAGGGCTGCATTCGAAAACAGGATATCAAGGGATTATAGGAAAAATAACCTTTGATGAAAGCGGACTTTTAACAAATACGAGTCCTGGATATTCCATTGTTGAAGATGGTAGGCTTTTAAATCTTAAAAAATAAAAGACTGATTTATCAACAAACTTTTATATAAATAGTCTTGTGCGATTGATGATGAAAGACAAATATTATAAGGAGTTGCCAATCTCCATATAGATTGTAACAAGGAGATTTCATGGCAGTACTAGCGTGAAAAATACATTCGGTAAGTCATCGTGCTTTTCACGCAGCGAAAAGCCACTACGTGTCTTTTCATTACTATTTGTGTACGCGCTATGCGCGTAGATGGGAGATAATGTGGAAAGAGGTAAAGTGCGGTATAGGGAAGAGGCTCTTAATGCAGTATCCTCACCAGAACAGTTGGATCAACATACAAAAATAATTAGAGCGCCAGCGTGGATTTTACTGACAGCTGTACTGCTTGTATTAATTACAGCGTTTATATGGTTGTTTAGTGGAAATATATCCGAGGGCATTAATGTTAAGGGAACAATATTCCCACAGTCAGGTGTCACAGATATATATTCTCGTTCATCAGGTACTGTGACAAGTGTTCTTGCTAAAGAAGGAGACTTCGTAGATGCAGGTCAGATACTTGCTATTATTCCTGACAATGAACTTTTAGCTAAGATAGAAAAGCTTAGGAAAGATATTGGACAAGCAGTCACGAACAACGATGATAGTGCAGCGCAAAATGATCTACAGGTCATATTAGAAGACTTAGTAGGAGAATATGAATTAAACTCTGTAATGAAATCCACAGTGTCTGGAATAGTTCAGAGCATTGTTTCAAAAGATCAAACAATATCCAACGAAAATAAGATAGCCACTATTATAAATGAAGATAAATATACAAACGACAGGGAAATAATCGCATACATTCCTTTAACTATAGCTCAAAGTATAAAGGTGGGTATGGAAGCACAGATTTCTCCTACATATGCACCGAGAGAAGAGTATGGATATATGAAGGGGCATATTACAAAGGTAGGCAGGGTACCTGTTACTGAGGAAATGCTTAAAAAGACATTTGGAGATTGGGATCATCAGAAAAACTTGCTAGATGAAGAAGGTTGCGTGGAAGTGCGAATCGCAATAGGGGTAGATCCAAATTCCAGCAATAATTTTCAATGGTCAAATAAAAAGGGACATGACTTAAGTATAGATATTAGCACTATTTGTAATGTCCTAATTGTATCAGAGGACAAACGCCCTATAGATTTATTATTGGGTTCAAGATAGCTGCCTAAAAAATAAGTATTGGAAGTGAGATAAGCTGATTAACTTGAATCGTATAAAAAAAGTACCTGCTATTTTACAAATGGAGAATGTGGAATGTGGCGCGGCAAGTCTGGGTATGATTTTAGCTTATTACAAAAAAATTGTTCCCTTAGAGCAATTAAGGTCTGACTGTAGTGTTTCAAGAGATGGCTGCAACATAAGAAATATGGCAAAGGCAGCTATGCATTACAAAATGAAGGTAAGAGCTCTAAAAACAGATATTGAAGGTTTGAAACAAAGTGTCACACTTCCGGCAATCATACATTGGGATTTTAATCACTTTGTTGTGGTGTGTGGTTTTAAAAGAGACTATGTTTTAATAAACGACCCTGCATTAGGTAGAGTAAATATAAAATTAGATGAATTTAGCCGTATGTTTACAGGGATAGTATTGGAACTTGTACCATCTGAAGAATTTATTTCAGAAGGTGAGGCAAAAAGCATAATCGGCTTTTTGAGACAAAGACTTAAACATAGCATAGTTCCCATTGTATATATACTTATTCTAGGTATTTTATCTGCACTTATTTTTGCAGTGACTCCTTTGTTTTCAAAGATATTTACCGACTACATACTCTTTAATAAATCAAAGGATTGGTTGTTGCCAGTATTAGGAGCTATGGCAGCAGCTATGCTTTTAAATTTTATAGTAGAAGCGTTACAGGCAATATATCTTCTTAAAGTAAGAGGTAAACTCGCAACGTCATCTAGTACTATGTTTATTTGGCATATTTTAAGCCTTCCTATAGAGTTTTTTGCACAACGCTATGCCGGTGATATAAGTGAAAGACAGGATAGCAATGAGGAAATGGCAGAAATTATTTGCACTAAAATAACACCTGTTTTTTTGAATGTAGTTATGATAGGTCTATACCTTACAGTATTGATTTATTTTGATGCACTTATAGCTTTAGTAGGCTTAATAGTTGCCATAGTAAATATTACTTTTGTTACCTACATAGCAAAATCAAATGCTGACAAGTCACGTGTTCTAATGCGTGATATGGGTAGGCTTTCAGGAATGACACTAGCAGGAATAGATATGATAGAAACTATTAAATCCAGCGGTGCTGAAAACGGGTACTTTGAAAAATGGATGGGACACCAGGTAAAAGTTATTAATGGGAACAAAGATATACAAACTAAAAACATTTACCTCAGAGTAATTCCACAAATTCTTCAGAAGTTGCTAGATGTTTTTGTAATAGCTATGGGTGTTTATAATATTTTGAATGGTAACTTTACAGTGGGAATTCTATTATCTTTTCAAGGCTTTATGTATGAGTTTCTGCAACCGGTCAACATGCTGTTGGACTTAGGTGAAGCAATGCAGACTGTAAAGGCTCAGGCAGAGCGAGTGGAAGATGTAATGAATTATAAAACAAATAGTTCATTTGGAAATAGCTTATCAAAGGATAATGACGGCAGCAATTTACAAATAAATGCTACTCAGGAGTATCATCAGTTGAAAGGAAGCATAGAACTGGTTGATGTTACATTTGCCTACGGTAGATTAGCACAGCCAATAATAAGCAACTTCAGCTTGAAAATAGAGGCTGGAAAATCTGTTGCAATTGTTGGAGGTTCAGGTAGCGGTAAATCCACATTAGCAAAACTGATATCTGGCTTATATGATGTCAGCACAGGGAAAATCTTGATTGATGGAAAAATGCGATCACAGTATCCGGAAGAAGTTATTGCAAATTCTCTTGCTGTGGTGGATCAAGGGGCTACAGTATTTAATGATACTATAAAAAACAATATCACTATGTGGAATGATCTTGTAAAAGAACGAGATATAGTGACTGCCTGCAAAGATGCGTGTATCCACGAGGATATAGTAAAAAGAGCAGGCGGATATGATGACATAATACTAGAGGGCGGAAGAAATATGTCAGGTGGGCAGAGACAAAGAATAGACATTGCCCGCGCCCTTGCTGTAAATCCCTCAATACTTATATTGGACGAGGCTACTAGTGCGCTGGACGCTACTACTGAAAAAAATATAATGGATGCTATAAAGAAGAGGCATATGACAATGATTATAATTGCCCACAGAGTATCCGCAATACGAGATGCAGACCAGATAATATTTTTGGAAAATGGACGTATAACAGAGAGTGGTACCCATGAAGAATTAATGAAACTTAATGGAAAGTACGCGAGTCTAGTTACAGCTGACTAAGGGCTGACTAAGGACGGAGGTGATAAGGTGAAGGACTTTAAGACAAAAATAACAGATCAAAAAGAGAGAGACAATGAGCTGTTGGAGCAGTCATATGGTAAGCTACTTCATTCTATATCAAATTCTAAAAAGAAGTATTTTAATTATAGAACCTCCAAAAACAGTACTAGAAATGTAATCAATAACATTACAGCATACTTTGGATACGATTCAATTAGTATACCTGTAGAAATTGAAGATATTAATGATAAATTGGAGTATATGCAAACTGCTACAGGGATAATGAGCAGAAAGATAACTCTTAGAGAAAACTGGTGGATTGAGGCTGTAGACCCTATACTATGTAAATTCGTCAGTGAGGATGTCTATATCCTTCTTCACCCAAAAGGGCTGGGAGGCTACGAATTTATTAATCCTCAGACTCAAAAATTTGAGGTAGTAAACGAAAATACCAGCAAGTTGTTTGATAGAAGGGCTACAGCGTTTTACAAGCCATTTCCTGATGAAAAAATATCATTCAAAAAGCTGATAAAGTATATGCTTGAGAGCGTATCAACAGCTGAAATAACCTATGTTATTTGTATTGCAGTGGCAATTGGCTTAGCTGGAATGATATTGCCAATGATAAATGGAATTATCTTTGACAGAGTAATACCATCCGGTACGATCGATGATTTAATGCCCATAGTAGCGTTGTTGGTTGGGAGCTTTTTAAGCATTATATCGGCTGGATTACTAAAGGATTTGCTAATCACAAGGATTAATAGCAAGGTTATTTGCAAAGTACAAAGTGCAACTTGGGCTAGGGTTTTAAAGTTGCCTGCAACATTTTTTAAGAAATATACAACGGGTGAAGTTTTGCAGAGAATAAAAGCATTAGAACAGGCAGCTACTTTGCTTAGTGGGAGCACTGTGGCCATTTCATTATCAGCCTTGATCTCGTTTGTATATTTATACCAGATAGCTATAATAGCACCGCAGTTGCTACTGCCTGCTGTGATAATAATATTTATATTATTGGCCTTTTCTTTTACTACTAGCATGCTTGAAGCCAAGCAGCAAAGGAAACTCTCAGATAAGTCTGCAAAGTTATCGGGAGTAGTATACCAGCTATTACAGGGTATTTCAAAGATTAAGGTGGCAGGGGCTAGAGTAAGAGCCTTTTCAATATGGGCAGATAAATATAGTCAAAAGGCAGACGTGTTGTACAATCCAAGTATTATTTTGACTATATCAGGAGCAATATATAGCTCCTTTGGTATAGCAACCAATATCCTAATATATTGGACAGTTGCTAAAAGCGATATTACACCTGCACAGTACATTGCTTTTAATACGGCATTTGGAGCATTTATATTCTCCTTATACCAATTTCACAGTATTGTGAGGCAGATATCGTTAATCAGATCCAACTTTAATATTGCAAAGCCTATATTGGAAGAACTACCAGAAAATACTGGAGGAAAAGCAAAGCTTGGAAATTTGTCAGGGAGTATAGATGTAAATAGTATTAGTTTTAGATATACCGAGGATGGACCTCTTATATTGGACGACCTGTCATTGTCTATAAAGCAGGGGGAATATGTAGCTTTAGTGGGAACTACCGGATGTGGTAAATCTACACTGATGCGAATACTACTAGGATTTGAAAAACCCCATACAGGAGCAGTCTATTATGACAACCAGGAACTCTCAGGTCTGGACATACATTCAATTAGACAGCAGATTGGTGTTGTTATGCAAAATGCAACACTATTTGCAGATGATATTTTTTCTAATATTGCTATTTGTGCCCCTTGGATTACACTGGAAGAAGCTTGGCAGATAGCTGAAAAGGCTGGTATAGCTGACGATATAAGAGCAATGCCTATGGGCATGTTCACCATACTATCAGAGGATGGCGGGGGCATATCAGGTGGGCAAAAGCAGAGATTGATGATTGCCAGAGCATTGGCAAACAATCCTCAAA
>JAEYNI010000110.1 GCA_023412635.1 Bacillota bacterium | reverse complement strand
CTTCTGTTGTTTTTTTCATATTCTTTAAATATATTTAAATCTGAAACCTCCAATTACCTTATCCCCACCTTTTCTTGTGCCATGCTTATATATACACACTTAAATAAAAAAAGTTTTAGAAAATTAGAATTTTTTTCTAAAACTTTTTAATAAACTTATTTTAACTTATTTTTGCTAATCAAGCTATTAATATTGCACATCCCATGCTATACCTTCTTTAAATTTGCAAGGGAGGCCATAAGCCTTTTCATTCCTGGCCCCTCAAACTGAATTTCCAGCATCTGATCCCCATTATCGGCGGTTGCCTTGGTTATCGTACCCTTTCCGAATTTCTTGTGCTCTACCTGTTCTCCGACACTAAAATGAGCTAATCCTGCTCCTGAAGACGATGCAGTTCCCCTTCCCATTCCCTTGACAGTCGACTTTTCGTGAACCCCTTTTCCAAATGAACTACCTGAAGAAGAACTTTGACCAAACGGACTGCTACTGGAGCCTGAATTTCCTCCGAATCCCCGGGATACAAGGTTTGAGTTAAGTAAATCCTTTAACGAGCCGGTTCCGGCTGCCTTAGGCTTATCCTGTCCAGAACTGGTTGAAGTTCTGTCATCCCATGGAAGCCCTGTTTCTGATGACTCAGGTGTATTCCTCCCCTTAGTTGAACCGGAACTCCAACTTTGATTTGAACTCCAAGTTTGGGCTTTAGTCCAACCTGCTGTTTCCTTTTGCTGCCGAAGTGCACTTCCTGCTGAACCGAATGGGAACTCTACCAATTCCTCCGGAATTTCTGAAAGAAATCTTGAGGGTTTGTTATAACTGGAGTTACCGAAAAGGGTTCTAAACCGTGCGTTTGACAAATACAGTTTTTCCCTAGCACGGGTTATGCCTACATAGCATAGTCGTCTTTCCTCCTCCAGTTGATCAGGCCCCTCTGTAATTGCTCTATAACCAGGGAAAACGCCCTCCTCCATGCCCGGAATGAAGACAACAGGAAACTCAAGGCCTTTGGCGCTGTGCATTGTCATCAATACAACATAGTCCTGTTCCTCCTCCAAATTGTCCAGATCGGATACAAGAGATATGTGCGCCAGGAACTCCTCCAGGCTGTTGTCTTCACTCTGCTTTTCAAACTCTATTGCAACGGATTTTAATTCTTTTATGTTCTCAATTCTTGATTGTGCCTCAACGGTATTTTCAATTTCATACTCCCTTAAAATTCCGGTATCATCAACTACCATTTCGAGCAAATCTGCAATGCCCATATTTTCCTTCATGGTTCTGAGCTTCAGAATCATTGTGGCAAAATTGTTCAGCTTACTTGCAGCTCTTTTTAAGGCAGGGCATTCGTCGGCGGCTGATACAATAGAAAAAATGGAGACTCCGCTTTCAAATGCCAAATCTTCGGCTGTTTCTACCGTAGTATCACCTATTCCCCGCTTTGGAACATTTATAACCCTTTTTAAGCTGACATTATCGGCGGGATTCTGTATAAGCCTGAGGTAAGCAATAATATCCTTAATTTCCTTCCTGTCATAGAACTTCTGACCGCCGACAATTTTATAGGGAAGCCCCTCGCGCATAAACATTTCTTCAAGTACACGGGACTGAGCATTTATTCTGTATAGTACAGCAAAATCCTTAAATTTACGCCCTTCATCTTTTATAAGCCTCTGAATTTCTCTTGCGGTATAAAGTGCTTCCTCATGCTCGTTATCATTCTCGCACATGACTATTTTATTGCCGCCCTCGTTGTCTGTCCAGAGACTCTTAAACTTTCTGCCGGTATTGTTCTTGATGACATGGTTTGCAGCATCCAAAATAGTTTGGGTTGATCTGTAGTTCTGCTCGAGCTTTACAGTTTTACAGCCATTGAAATCCTTCTCAAAGTCAAGAATATTTCTAATATTTGCACCTCTCCAGCTGTAAATTCCCTGATCATCATCACCAACTACACAAAGATTTCCATGGGCCTCAGATAGTTTTCTAACCAGCATGTATTGTGCTGTATTAGTATCCTGATACTCATCCACCAGTACATATCTGAATTTCCTCTGGTAAAAATTTAATACCTCAGGATACTCCTTAAAAAGCTTTATGGTATACATTATGATATCATCAAAATCCAAGGCATTATTGCTCTTCAGCTTTTTCTGATACAGAGTGTATAGTTTTGAGATTTTACCCAGACGAAAATCCGAAGCATACAGCTTTTCAAAGTGTGCAGCATCGATTAGTTCATTTTTCTGCTTACCTATATTCTCAAGAACAGATTTTGGGGGAAAGTTCTTTTCATTTATGTTCAGTTCTTTGATACACTCCTTTATTACCACCTGCTGATCCTGTGTATCATAAATGACGAAACTCCTGTCATACCCCAGCTTTTCAATATCTCTCCTCAATATCCTGATACATATAGAGTGAAAGGTACCTACCCACATGTCATTGCTAAGGTCCCCAATGAGATTTTCAATTCTTTCTCTCATCTCTCTTGCAGCTTTATTTGTAAAGGTAATTGCCAATATATTTGATGGGAAAACCCCTTGTTCCTTTATCAGGTACGCTATTCTGTTTGTAAGAACTCTTGTTTTACCAGAGCCTGCTCCTGCCAGTATCAAAAGCGGTCCTTCATTGTGAAGTACTGCTGTTTTTTGTTCCTTATTTAACCCGTCTAATAAACTCATTATTAACCTCCTAAGCCACATTGTGACCTTGAGCCGACAGAGCGGCCACAAAATGTTTATGAAACTATTCCCCCTAAATCCGCTGTAGGCGAATAAAGGAAGTTAATTGGCCATGTGCGCTTTCAAAATATTTGATAAAATATTTTGAATATTTCGCACGGCCATAAATTCAAAGGTTAGTTTGGAAGACGAGCATTAGCGAAGTCTTTCAAGCTAAACCTCCGTCAGTATTAACCCCACATAAAAAAACAACCAAGCAGCTTAGTTGTCCTTTTATTATATTTCATTTTTAGTTTCATTACAAGGAAGCCAGTTTGTTATGAACCGCCGCAAGGGTATCCTCAATAGAGTTATTCGAGCATTCCAGCTTAATATCGGCATATTTTTCATATAACGGTGCCCTCTCCCTGTAAAGATCTTCAAGTGTCTGGCCTTTTTCAAGAACCACTCCTCTGGTCTTTAGATTCCTAAGCCTTTTATTGACTGTTTCCATTTCTATATGAAGATAAATGACAGTACCGTTTTTCTTAAGATGCTCCATAGCTTTTTCACTGTAAACTACACTTCCGCCAGTAGCGATAACTGTGTTAGTACAGTTCAGAGATAAAATGGCCTTCTCTTCAATTTCAAGAAAGGTCCCTGAGCCTTCATTATTTAAAATCTCCTGCAGAAGCCTTCCCTGCTGGGTTTGAAGCAGAACATCAGTATCAACAAAATTCATCCCGAAATTCTTAGCAATTATAACACCAACCGTACTTTTTCCAGCGCTAGGCATACCAATTAAAACAATATTTTTCAATATTAGGCTCCTTCCAACTACTCTGTCTTTGCTCCTATACTCTTAAAAAGTTATCTATGCTTGAAAAAGTCTGATCTTATTGCCATATCGGCATACTCTAGCCCTTTTAGCATTTCTTCCTTTTTTCCTTCATCGATTTTACCCCGGAATTCACCATTTGACAGTACCACATAGTCCTCTTTTGTGTTTAACAGATTCCTTCCAAACACAGTGGACTCATACTCACTTTCATCTACTCCCAAAAGGTATAGGAGAGTGGGCATAAGGTCGATCTGTCCGCCTGTTGTATGGATTGTCTGCGCCTGCTGTCCCTTACTGTATATAAGCAACGGAATTTTTCTATCATTCTCAAGCCACCATTGCTGAGACGGCTGTATACTTTGTATTTCGTCTTTAAAGTATTTATGAACGGAATCATGATCTCCGTATATTACCAGCACTGTGTTATCAAGTACTCCCGACTTTTCAAGTTCGTTAATAAAGGTTCCGATACACCTGTCTGTATAGTTTATACTCTGGAAGTAGCCCCCAAGTCTGCTGTCAGCCAGTTCGCCCGTCAGCTTCAGCTTTTGATACCTCAAAGGCATCTCGAAGGGTGAATGGCTGGTCAATGTCACCATAAAATTATAAAAGGGGGCTTTCTGATTAATTACTGTGTCCTTTACCTGTCTAAAAAAGGACCCATCACTTAGTCCCAGAAAAATAACCTCATCCATTTCAAAGCTTTTTGAATCTATGCACTTTTGGAAACCCATATTGTCCAGAGCCTCCATCCAGTTCCAGTATTCTCCGTTATCAGGATGAATGGCCTTTGTAGAATAGCCGTGCTTTTCCATTATTGCAGGCAGTGAATTGTAGGTGGTATAAGGAAACCTGAAAAAGGTAC
>JAEYNI010000085.1 GCA_023412635.1 Bacillota bacterium | reverse complement strand
TTTCTATATGCAACGTCATCCCAGCTGTCATAGAAATCCTTTGTGACATCAACGATTTCACGAATCTTCTTTCTCGGATACCAGTTTACGGTTCCCGTTGAATACCCTATTCTCTTCTTTATCTCTGCCTCATTTCCCGAAAGCGTCAAACCAAAATACTCCATCTCTCCGCTATCCGGATGAACAAGGTTCAGCATTGATTTGATAGTAGTGGTCTTCCCCGCGCCATTTCGTCCTATGAAACCCGCTATTCTTCCCGGTTCAAGCGAAAAGCTTACACCATCTAGCTTGAAGGACGGGTAGTTCTTGGTCAAATTCTGAATTGATACAGCAGTCATAATCTCCCTCCAAATTGTAAAAATACAATTAATATGATTTATGTGATTATTGTAACTTTCAGTTGCCTGAACTTCCACCAACCAGAATTGTCAGAAATATATAATTTTTGTTATCTTTAGTTGCATTTATGCACAAAAAAAAGCTTTTGTTTATTTTTAAGATTTAATCTTCTATCGCTATTATTATATCTCACATAAAAACCTTCAGTAAACAGCAATGAAGGTTATCCTTTTGATACTTTTTTCCAAATTCTAAATTGCACAGTTTTACGATTAAGGTTAGTTTCTATGACAAAAATAATAAACTACTAGGCACTGCAGCCGGCGCGATTAATGATATAGCTGCAGGAGAGACAATGACCTTTACTGCTATGGGTGCTGACAGTGCAAAGGGAGTTAAAAAATATAAGGTGCAAGTTGATAGTATGGTTAAATAAAGTATATAAAAAGTGGCTCCTCCGGCATAAATCCAGGGGAGTTGTTTTATATTAAAATTAAAGTAGTAGAGTTTATATAGATGGAAAATATCTGTACCCTAAAAATGTGCCCTGAGACTTTCTTATAAATACCGCTCAACTGTATCCCACAACCAAGCGGTTTTGCCTGGTACGCCCGACACGATTCGAACGTGCGACCTGAAATATAATATGACATACTGCTGTCAAGTTTATGTAGGTATAATACTACTGTTATTACAAGCATTGGAGGTTAAAAATGAATTCAAAAGATTCTAAATGGTTTAAGGCTAAAATATATAAATATGCTGGAACAGGTATTGCTGGTTATAGTGGCGATGGAGGGAAATCTGATGTAGCCAAACTTAACGGGCCTGCTGGTCTAGCAATTGACAATGATGATAATGTTTTTGTTGCTGAAATACATAATAATATAATTAGGAAAATAGATGCAAAGACCGGAATCATTACAACTGTAGTGGGATGTGCTTTGAACGGATTTGATGGCGATGGGGGACTTGCTATCTGCGCAAAGCTCAATGGGCCTGAGGGTGTATATGTAGATAAGGATGGAAATATTTATATAGCTGATACATACAATCAAAGGATAAGAATGGTAGATGCCCAAACTGGTATAATCAGCACAATCGCAGGAACAGGGGAAGCTGGCTATAATGGAGATAACATAAAGGCACGAAAAGCTAAACTTAATCACCCAGCTGGTATTGTTGTAGATGCAAAGGGTAATGTATATTTTAATGACTATAAAAATGATAGAATCAGAAAAATTGATCAGGATGGCATGATTTCAACATATGCAGGGACAGGAATTTATGGATATAGCGGTGATGGAGGGCCAGCATACAATGGACAAATTAATGATGTTTATGGATTGGGAATAGATAGAAATGATAGTATATATATTATGGATAAAGGATATAAGCGAGTTGACACAGCTTAATGGCTATCAAATTGCCAACATAGTCGAAAACATAGGGAACGACGGAAGGAAAAGTACAATAATGATTTTAAAAAGAGAACTCCCGGAGGGTGGTTTTGGATACAGGGACCTAATGCTGTGTTCCTCCGAAAATCAATTTATTTCAGATGAGTATTAATGAAAAAAAATAACGGCTTTAGGGAGAAGATACTCGTGATACAATTTTTATTAAGAAAGCCAGATGAGAAACTTTATGAAATAAGTGAACTTATCACAAAAGTATCATATAAAGATGTCCTGAATAACGGTTGCAGCAAGCTTGAGTTTTCATATATTGATGATGATATACAGATTGAAAACGGTAACGCTGTTCAGTTCAAGTATGATGATGTGGGGATTTTTTCGGGTATAGTATTCAAACATAGTAAAAGCAAAGGAAAGGAAGTTACAGTTACAGCCTACGATATGCTACGTTACTGTAAAGCCAAGGACTCCCGAATGATACAGAATGAAACAGTTACTACATTAGTTACAATAATGTGTAATTACTTTGGTCTCAGAAAAGGCATTCTCACAGATACTAAATATGTATTATCAACAAGGGTTGCAGACGGAGACCCATGGCTGGATATAATTTATAAGGGGATAAGCGACACGTTGATGAATACTGGTAAAAAATACTGTTTACGTGATGAATTTGGCACTATTGCAATTCGGGATATGGAGGACTTGAAGCTTGATCTTGTATTGGGTGATGAGAGTCTATGCTATGACTTTAGTCGTGAAAAGTCCATTGATGATGAGTTTTATAACCATATTAAAATAAAAGCTGGTAAAGCAAAAGAAGCCGGAGTAACAGCAATTGCAAAGGATGATAGCTCAGTAAAGAAATATGGATTGCTGCAGTACTATGAAAGTGTTGACAGTGATATGAATTATTCACAGGCCTTAAACAAGGCTCAAACCATGTTATCTTTATACAATCACGAAAATGAAACACTTACCCTTGATTGCCTGGGAGATACATCTGTTCGTGCGGGTAGTAGCTTTTATGCTCAAATATCAGATATAAGTCTGAACAAAAGATTAATAGTAAAAGAGGTTACGCATGAGTTTTTACCGGTGCACACCATGAGCTTGGAAGTATCAACGTAATTACTAAAAATAAGTATAGGTTGTGGCGGGTCATATAAAAACAGGTAAATAATTAAAAGTTAACTTGTTTTTTGCTTATCATAGACAACTTTATATCATTTATATACCATCTAAGTATATTTCTTTAAAAGATATCAGCCCTTAAAGGTTGCTTTAATACTTAATCATGAATTAATACGAGAACAAAATAAATAAAGAAAACCTAGCAAAACCTTACTTTTTTCCGTATGCGCGCGAGAAGATGAAATAAAGGGTTGTTAGTAAATGTCAACCTTTTACGCGCGTGTAGGAGCTCCGGACACATTGGCGGGTGGTGATATTGATACGCAAAAAGGTAAGAAAAAGTAAAGAATGGAAGCCACATTCAAAGCAAGTGAAGATGGCTGAACTGCTATTAAATCCTGGGGATAGGCGTACTAAATTAGATAAATGTAAAGAGGTAGGCATTACCTTAAATCAAATTCTATTGTAAAATATTTCAATGGAACGTTTGAGCGTTCCAAACGAATGTTCCAAAACAGCTTAAAACTTGAAAAACGCTATATTGGAAATGCTTTTTAAGGACCTAAGAACCCCTAAGAAACCCTAAGTAATGATGGGGAATGATGGAGTACATATCAAAAATATTAGGGGATAATCTTAAGCTGATTTCACTCCCAGGAAGGTGGTATAATTTAAAGTAGATATGAATGAATTGGATTTTACATATATTATGTATGAGATTAATATGTTTGAAGATTTTTATTTTGCATACGAATATAACGAGAAAAAGAAAACAGCTTATCGCCTATATCGAAGAATCAATCATGACTTTGAGCGTTATGATAAGGTAAATAAAAAAGGATGGGTTCCTGCGCCTGAGATAAGCTGCATATATATCGGTGAAGATGTATTTTATGATGAAATAACAGAAGATCAGGCAAATGAGATAATAAAAAACTGGAATTTATTAAAGTGCTCACAAATTAACAGTAGGTGCTTTTTCTCTTTTTTACCTATATTTCCAGAACATTACCGGGGAGAGGTCTGTCCGTTCTATATTTTTTATTTAGCTATTGTGATGGATTTTTGTAGAAAAAAGTACTAATTAGCAGTATTTGGTGGTAAACTGAGAAAGTACATATGTTAATGTGAGGTGGAGTCTATTATGTCAGAAAGAAACTGCAAATGCCCTGTTTGTGGGATAGAGGCTTTAGAACAAGATCAAATTAATTACTTTGCTAAGAGGTATTCTTGCCAAAGATGTGGTGAGTTTATTATTGAAAATGATACTATAGATTTATTCTCCGATTCAATGCCCAGCTCTAAATTGAAAGCGTGCTTATTTTGGTTTTTAAGTCAGAATGTTAATTCTAAAATAAAGCAAAAGCCAATACCTCATATATTTTCTTCTAGTTGGGAGGAAGGAATAGCACAGAATCATCACTTTATATCAACTAGAACACTTTTAAATCTATTCCCAAATACTATAAATGAACAATTAGATATGATACTTGTAAATCTAGGCAACGCTGTTAAGTATATTGGTGATGAGTTAATAATTAACTTTACTACGGCAAATGAAGTATACCCAATATTTTTTGTAAAAGAGGATTATTCTTCTAAGAACTCTAAGCAAGAACTCAGAGCACTGATAGAGATTTTGGAAGAAGGCCGTTTTATAAAGACATCTCAGGCCCCTTTAGGTGATTTTATCAGATATTATACATTAACAGCTAAGGCTTGGAGTACAATCCAAAACATTCAAAAGAATTTGGAAGTTAGCAATACGGCCTTTATTGCGATGTGGTTTAATGACCAGATGAAGGGTGCTCGTGAAAGCATATTTAAAGCTATTACCGATTGCGGATATTTTCCTGTAATTATTGATGAAAAGGAATATAACAATTTTATTGTGCCTGAGATCCTTTATGAGATAGAAAAAAGTAGGTTTGTAATTGCTGACTTTACAGGTAGTAGAGGTGGGGTCTATTATGAGGCCGGATATGCAAAAGGGTTAAAGAAAGAAGTAATAATGACGTGTAAAGACGATTGTTTTAATCCGCATTTTGATACCCAACAGGTTAACCACATCATATGGAAATCAGAAGAAGATTTATATAACAGACTCGTTAATAGGATAAAGGCGACTATAAGATAATTTATCATCATACCCTCAGAAATTCGCGCTTTACTACTGCCATATAGTCGTAAAGCGCGATTAAGTACTATATATGAAATTATGTGATATAGTACTTAAAATCACGGGGACTATAAATCATATTATCTAAGGCATTAAAAATTTCATCTTCCTTTTTTCCAAATGTTTTTACTAATACCTCGGATGTAATTTCTTTAAATCGATAATACTTTGTATAATCAAAATTTTTAAGCTTCTTATGGGCCGACATAATTTCTCCATGTACAGACTTGCTTCTTATGTCATACATGTATTTGACTAGTTTTGATACTTCCTTCCTTTTCTCTGGATCACTTTCTACAATTAGGCTTGAATACAAAGCTACTCTAAAGTTTAACTCACCCGATCCCTCGACAAGTAATGCTTCTAAAGCGGTTATCATATTTTGTATGCTTAACTCAACAGAAATGGATTTATAAGCGGAATTAAAGTGATTATATGCTATAAACCATCTATCTGCAATCCAAGTATTGTTATCTCTTTCTTGTTTACAAATTTTACTATGTTGTATCACTATATCCAATACATGCCTTATTATATTAATATGATGCTTACCGATCGTAAAGTAGGAATAATCAAAATCCCCGTTTATATCAAAGTAAAAATTAAACATATTGCTATTCAAAAAATCTATTCTGTCCTTATATAGATTATACGCGAAATCTCTTTCAGTAGGTTCCTTTTTTCTACTACTAATGCTAATATGCACTTTTGGTATAGATAAAAGAAGTGAATCAAAAAGCAAAATGTCATTGTCATAGAAATGGTCAGAATCGTCTCCTTCTGTATATACCCATGTTTTATTTTTATCTTCTATATCTTGCTTTAATAAAAAATAATCGTTAATCCTGTATTCTTCTTCATCAATACCGATATTATTAATTATAAAGTCCTTTTGCATTTATTTATTCATCTCCTTTTATATATACTATAGCATTAATTTGAAG
The DNA here is from genome assembly GCA_023412635.1 of Bacillota bacterium. GTDB lineage: Bacteria > Bacillota > Clostridia > Acetivibrionales > DSM-1351 > Ruminiclostridium. Next base: position 23,003 of record JAEYNI010000085.1, on the reverse strand, counting down.
GATTTTCCTGTTTTTTGTAGAATTATTGAAGTTGGAAAGGGGTTGAGCATGTTTGGCTAAAAATATGATAACCATCCTTTGTGTTTTGGTATGTATATTCCTATTGGTTGTAGGCGTTATCATAAGACCAACAATAGTTAATACAGAATACACTGTAAAGGTGGATTCAACAATAACGGGATCTGATAAAGAAATCCTTTCGCAAGAATTTGAAAAATATAAGGATGATTTAAAGCGAAACTATACTGAAAATATTGAACAGCTAAATAATAAATTCAATATGCTGCTTGCTCTGGTGGGAATTGCTGTAACAGTTTGGGTTGGACTTAATATATACAACTTAGTAGACAGAGCGCAAATTGATATTTTAGCTAAAAAACAGAAAGAAATTGCTGAAAATATTGGTAAGTCTCAAGAAAGCATTACGGTACTTGCTGATGCCATTGATAAAGTTAACAAAGAAAAACAGGAATTACAGCAAATGATAAAGGAAATAAATGAATCAATAAAAACTCTTGGTGCTCAAACTGCGGCTATTCAAAAGAGGAATAATGATTTTGACAGCGCCATGAGAAACATTGGAAGGTTTTAAAGTATAAGTTAAGATTAGTGACAATTAAATAGCTACGTATTTTTTCTTATTTAAATAAAATTTAGAAACTCTATTAACAAATCCTAGTAAATAGTATATAATAAATATTGTAAATTTAATACAAGAACATACGTTCGATTTTAAAAAATGTATTGGATAAAATAGAAGGAATATACAATTTTTTGTAGAATTATAAATAAAAATACCATTATTCTACAGGAGACTTGCTATGATCGAAAGAGGAGAATGTTATGAGTTTAGGGATCCAATACATGGAATGATTAGTATAAATGAATTGGAAAGGGAAATAATAAATACTGTAGCATTTCAGAGATTAAGACATATAAGACAACTTGCAACATCATATATGGTCTACCACGGTGCTGAGCATACAAGGTTTGGACATAGTTTAGGGGTAATGCATATAGCCAGTAAAGCCTTGGAGGCTATTAGGGAAAAAGAACCTTTAAAGACAAAGCTTAATGACTTTAATGAATATAATAAAATAAAATATACACTAAGACTTGCTGCTTTATTACATGATGTAGGACACGCACCTTTTTCTCATGCAGGAGAAGATTTATTATTTCCACGTGTTACCGATGTAGATGGATCCGAAGGAACAGGTCACGAAGTATATACTAGGTTAATAATTAGAGACAAGTTTACCAGTATTATTGATAGTTACTTCGATAAAACAGGTGTTAAAACTAGTGACGTATTAAGCTTACTTAAAGGCAATACTAGAGATAATAAATTAAGATTTACATATGATATTATAAGCGGGCAATTAGATGCTGATAAAATGGATTATTTACTCAGGGATAGCCACTATTGCGGGGTAAATTATGGGGTATATGACTTAGATAAAATGCTTAATTCTCTTTGTATTTGCGAATCACAAGATGGCGATTGGCAATTAGGCATAATGTCAGATGGAATATATTCTGCAGAAGAATTTGTATATGCTAGGTACTGGATGTTCTTGCAAGTCTATTTTCATAAAACTCGTAGAATATATGATAGATATCTTGTGAAATTTTTACAAGATAATTTTAAAAAATATCCTGTGGATATTAATAAATATTTGGATCTTGATGATAGTGATGTACTTCAAGCCATAAAAGATAGTAAAGAGAGAAATGAATGGGCTAAAAGTTTATTTGAAAGGAAGCATATTAAGGAAGCATTTATTTCTCCAACAGCTCAACTTGAAGAAAAAGATCTGGATAGAATAGCTTGGACTATTGATAGATTTATAGAGAATTATAAATATGACGATACTAGTAGTAAGCTTTATGTGGATCAGGCGGACAGTTCTACCGCAAAGGGGTTAATTAATGTACCACATTATTTGGGTGAAGCCGAAACGGAAGAAGAGGAAACCGCTAAAGAGACTAGATTACCCGCTATTCCGGTAAAGGATAAACATACAGGAAATATTGGTAAAATACAAGATTATTCTTTACCTCTAAGAGGTATATCAGACAAGAAAATAAATATATTAAGGATTTATGCACCTGATGACAAAATTGACGAGATAAAAAACTTTTGTAACAAAAGTTACAACGAAGACTATAATGGTTACATAAAAGAGAAGGAAGAAAAACAAAAAAAGTACGCTGAACTAGCTGAAGAACTTGAAATAGATAAGAAGCAAGATGCAGATAGAAGGAGCCGCTATCAAAAATAGTTTATATATTAATTTAATTTCAAGGAGGTTTTTTATGGATGCATCCATTGTTACATCATATTTAATTGAAAATTTACAAGTAATAAGAGGGAAAAAAGCTTTTCAAAAACTTATTTATCTCTCAAAAGCAGTAGGCATTCCACTTGATGAAAGTTATAAGATGTATTATTACGGGCCCTACAGTGAACAAGTAGCTGATGAGCTTGAATTGTTTTTAACTGCTGATATTTTACAAAAAGATATTGGTACTTATAATTTAGTACCAGGTAAAAGGCAAAAAGATATCCTTAATATTAATAAAGAGTCCATAGATAGATATAAGGAAAAGTTAGATCTGGTTGTTAAGGATTTTGGCAACTGTGATCCTATGGAATTGGAGATAATTTCCACAACTCATTTTATTTATAATAGTATGAAATATTTATATTGTATTTCAGAAAAATCAGAGATTATAGAAGAAGTTAAGAAAGTTAAATATCCAAAGTTTTCAGAAACGCAAATTGATAATTCATATAATAGATTAAGTAAAATGGGACTTCTTGCATAAAAATGATAATTATTCTGATATATTCAACCCGGACAATATTTCCGGGTTTTATTTTATTTATTATAAGTATTGAAAATTGAAATTTAATATACTCAGTATCAAGTAAGAGGGTGTGCACTCTATGAATCTCCTAGTGAAGTACCAAGAGTATCTGGTAAAATGCAATAACCATTTTCAAATTTATTCAAGTGGGGGCTACTATTTGAAGGTTATCGACAAATTGGCAAGAGCATATATTTCTAATAAATAGCAGGAATTAAAGAGACTTCGGGCTCTTTTTTGATGCCCATTATTAACTTTAGTAGTCAAATAGTAGTCATAAATAAATTATGTTAATCAATGAAAAGATATAACAAAACCGCTAAGCCATATGACTAGCGGTTTTCTCTGGTACGCCCGACACGATTCGAACGTGCGACCTGCGGTTTAGGAAACCGACAAAGCAATATTTGATAAAATTTGTGTTTGTTTGTAATGCTTGATACCAACCGATTGTACAGATTTATATATTTGTGTTGATTGATTAAAATAGGTCACTTTTTATTAAAATGGTCGGTAGAAATGTCGGTAAGAAAAACCGCAGGTCATACCGACAATAAACCCAAGGCTGTTAATTTGCCTTGTTTTCATCTGTAGCATTTTCTTTTTTAGGATATAATCCCTCCATAAATTCAGCTGATGCCAGATCCCTCTTTTTAAATGCATGGGCATATATTGAGAGTGTTGTGCTTGGTTTGGCATGGCCGAGTCTTTTGGATACTGAGACTACGTCCTGTCCACAGGCAATGAGATATGAAGCTGAAGTATGCCTGAGGCCATGGAAGGTGAGTTTTGGAAAGCCCTTTTCCTGTATGAAGTTTCTCCATTGCTTTGAGATTGTGTCCGGGAATATGGGCAGGCCATTTGCTTGAGTAAAGAGCATGTTGGGTTTTGGTTCCTCTCCTTCTTCCGGACTATTAGTTATGCTACCTCCCATCCACTTCGTGCCCAGTTTTACTTTTTGCAACTTCTTCTGGTGTTCCAGTTGAGCTATAAACTCCATGACAATTTCAGGCACGACCACAGTTCTAACAGACGTTTCATTTTTTGGATCTTTTGTAAAAATTCCTTTATCCGGGAGGTACTGACCGGCTTGACGAATGTCGATTGTTGATCGGGCATAATTTATATCTTTCCACTCAAGGCCTATTAATTCACCTAAGCGGCAGCCAGAGGCCAGAGTGATATGAACTGCTGTTTTAAATTGTATGTCTGCATCTTCTAGAGCCTTAATGAGCTCAGTTATTTGTTCTGTTTCATAAACATCAGGAGCCTTTTTCTTAACCTTTGGAGCATCAGTCCTTGTTATTGGATTTTCCTTTATTAATCCTTTCTCAAAGGCTTTCTGCAGGATTGTTCCGATGAGGCGGTGGATGTGGAGTAGTGTTTGTTCAGACAGGGTATACACTTTTTCTGATTTGGATCCATCTTTTCTTGAAAAGACTTTTTTCATCGGTTGCCGCAATTCTTCATATGCATCTTCCAAGATTGTAGGATTGATTCCCTCAAGCTTATAGGCTCCGATCCGGGGCACAATGTGAAGCCTAAGCAATTCATTATACCGGTAGAAAGTTTTGGGAGCGAGATCCCGGGAGGCTTTGACCTTCCACTTTTCAACGTATTCATTGAATGTCAGATTTGTGGGTTTTGTATATGAACCATTTTCAACTTCTGCAACGAATAAGGCCAGCTGTTTTTCAGCGTACTTCTCCCGGGCTTCAGGCGTTTTACCCTTGGCTGTTATTGTTCGGTATGCCTTATTACGTTTCCCGCTGCCGGTATGTCCCTTTGACACTTCGAATTGATATTTGCCGTTTCCTAGGTCCTTCATATAGCCTGCCATCAAACTTCACGCTCCTTCTTATTTTTCAACCTGTTTTTTCTCTGCCATTCAAGTTTTGCACATTCATTAGTACAATATATTTTTCTTTCATCTGTTCTTGTAATTTTAAAGTAACGGTCACATGAAGCACGTTGACATTTCTTGAATTTTGCATTCTGCGAAAAGGATAAGAAAAGTTCAAAACTCATTGCGCTTATTAAACTTGGTACATCCCAATGGCCAGAAAAATTATTTATATAAATCATAACGGGATCAATAAATTTCATTCTTTTGTTAATATACAGAGATATTGCACTTCCTGAGCATAATGCTAGATCTTCTATGCCTATTTTCCCACCAAAGTCTTTTAGATATGGATAGGTATCTTCAAACTCATTTTCCGGGATATACTCATATAAATTTTTGAGATATTCTTTTAAATTATTATAGTTCAATTCATCCATAGCTTGTTTTAAATTAACCACAGTACGCATTAACTCAATCTCAAATATATAGTCAGATACAGGTTCTTTTTCTACATATGAATGAGGTGATCCATTATAACCAATCTGCAGCAGGCCATATTTGTTTACAAAACTTAATATCTTGGATTCATCATTTGTGTCTATTGAAATAAAATCCATGAAAATAAGATCCTTTAGATCCGCTTGACTACCTAAACAATTATTAAATATTTTTTTGGCTTCAGATTTTATTACAATTGTTCCAGGTATGACAGCTGGAGTTATATATCCATCTTTGATTATGTAGCGAGATAGCTGATTAGTGAAATTAAAACCACTATTAATAACCATATAAACCCTCCTAAATTTTCGTTGAAGAATGATATTGATAATTGAGGTTCTTCATGTTTTAAGTATAATATGTATATAGACAATAGACAAGCTTTTTTTTGAAAGGTGGGTAAAATATGTATGCTAATCTCAGAAAAATAATAACTGAAAGAAATCTATCAGGTGCTAAACTATCGCGAATGGCGGATGTTTCACAGTCAGACTTTTACATGATGATGTCAGGAAAAAAACCAGCATTTCCTAATTGGAGGAAAAGGATAGCAGAAGCATTACAGATGCCTGAGGTTGAAGTATTCCCCGAGCATAATGTAAAGGAGGGGTGATTATGCGGCAACTGATGGATAAAAAAGAACTCATTGAGTATACGAATGGAAAGCTCCGCCCCGACACGTTGGGAAGATTGACCAGAGAAGGGCTAATACCGGTTGTAAAGTTTCCTGGTATACGTCGTTTTTTTTATGAAAAGGAAGCAATTGATAGGTGGCTGGATAGTTTACTAACCAATCAATGTGAGCCTCAAAATGTCATTCATTATGAGAACCAAAGAAAAATTAAGGTGATTTAGGCGGGGTGGAGTTAATGTCAAATTGGGGTAACATTCCAATTGAGCTCAGGGAAAAGCAGCAATGGGTATGCTGGGTTTTTGAAGATAGAGAGGGGAAACCTGCCAAAGTTCCAAAAAATCCAAACGGAACCGGAAATGCAATGCCCAATCAATCGAATACTTGGAGTACATTTAGTAAGGCAATAAAAAAAGTTGAAAGTAGAAATTACTCAGGAATAGGTTTTATGTTTAATGGAAACGGGATCCTGGGTGTGGACCTTGACAAGTGCAGAGATCCTGAAACAGGATCATTAAATGAAGTGGCCAAAGATATTATCTCCATTTTGGATAGTTATACTGAAATAAGCCAGAGTGGAACCGGTATTCATATTATTTGCACAGGGAAGCTTCCGGAAGGTAAACGCCGAAAGGGATCCGTTGAGATGTATGAGAGTGGACGCTTTTTTATTGTAACTGGGGACATAATTGATGATGGACATTCCACAATTGAAGAGCGCACCAGGGAGCTGGCCATTATCCATAAAAAATATCTGGAAGTACCAAAGGCCAACAAAAAGCCGACGCCGGCTGCCCCGATTGTTCCAGCAGATCTGTCCGAGGATGAACTTATTAAAAAAGCCATCAATGCAAAAAATGGTTATTTGTTTAAATCGCTAATGGACGGCACCTGGTCCGGCAACTATTCAAGCCAATCTGAAGCTGACTTGGCAATATGTAATATATTAGCTTTCTGGACCGGCAAGAATGAACAGATGATGCAGAGCATTATCCGCAGGTCATCTATATACAGGGGAAAATGGGATGAACGCCGAGGGCAACATACTTATGGTCAGATAACTATCAGGAAAGCTATTGCTGGTACAACTGAAGTTTATACTCCTCGAAAACCTAAAATAAAAAGCAGTGCTCCTGAAACCGTTCCTCCTGATCAGGACCTTGGTTATGATAAGTTATATGGCCCTGTCGTAGATGAACCGATTGAGAATATATTCTATAGTGAAGATACGACAAGTGATTTGGGAAGGAGTAAGATCTTTTCAAAAAAATATATGGAAAAGGTTTTATGGTGCCGAGATGCTCGCGACTGGTATGTGTGGGATGGACAAAAATGGGCTTCAGGTGCAGAAATGAATGTGATGCAATTGGCAAAAGAATTGGTGCCCGAAATGATTATACATGCTAATAAATTTGTTGTAGCTGCTACTGGTGAGGAAGAGCTTAAAAAAGCGAAATCCACATACCATGATACGCTTAAAGCAAAGACTGAACGGTGTATAAAGTCAATGATTGAATTGGCAAAGTCTGATCTGTTTGTGAATGCTGAAAAATTTGATGCTGATCCTTTCCTCCTAAATTGTCAGAATGGTGTAGTTGATTTAAGGACCGGCCAATTACTGGCACATGATAGTAAGCTTTACTTATCAAAAATGGTGAGGGCAAATTACATACCTGGGAGCACGTTCAAGCTATTTGGAAGCTTTTTGGAGTTAATAACTTGCAATGATAAGGAACTTCAAAATTACTTTCAGATTGTATGCGGAATGGCAGCTGTAGGCAAAGTATTTCATGAAGGAATAGCAATATTTCATGGCGGGGGACAGAATGGTAAATCTTCATTTCTTAACTGTATTTCTAAAGTATTCGGTGATTATTCCTGCAGCCTTAATCCAGAAATGCTTATGGCACAGAAGGACGGGAGGCAGCCAGTAGGAATAACTAAAATAGAAGGAAAACGCTTTGTTACGGCAATTGAGACCGAGGAAGGACGAAGGCTTTCCGGTGCTATGTTAAAACAGCTTGCAAGTACAGATTTGATTACCGGTCGAGAGATGTACCAAAAGGAACGAAGTTTTCAGCCTACTCACACTTTAATTATGGCCACAAACCATTTGCCTAAAGTAGGGAGTATAGACACTGGTACATGGAGGAGAATTGCTGTTGTTCCATTCAACGCAAATATAGAAGGGAAAAAGCAAATAAAGGATTATGCTGAATTATTGGCCAAAACAGATGGTGACGCGATCCTGACCTGGATAGTTGAGGGAGCACGGAGATACATAAAAAACAATTACCAAATTGATCTTCCTGAGGCTGTTAAGAATTATACTGCTGAATATAGAGAAGATGAAGACTGGGTATCAAAATTTATTTCAGAATGTTGTGAAATCGGCAACTATGAGGAAGCCGGTAAGAAAATGTATGAAACATATAAAAAATGGTGTGATTCAACAAATGAGTATGGTCGGAAACCGGGAGATTTTGCACAGTCTTTAAAAGCAAAAGGGTTTGAAATTAAAAAGAAAAAGTACGGGAATTTTTGGATAGGGCTTAAAGTAAAAACAATTGTTTATGAAGGTTACTTAAAACAATACCATGCTAATAATACTTATGATAATAGCCTGTTGGATGATGATGAGTTGGACTCGATCACTAGATCAAAAATGTAAAGGTGGAAGATGGTGGAGGTTAATCCGCAAAGTTTTCTATATATATTTCCTCTATAGAATATTTTACTTTTTATCTTCCTTCATGTTCCACCTTTATTAAGAAAAAAGAATAAAGTCCTTATAAATAAAGGGCTTGAGGGATTATTAAGCTGAGGGGGACTAAATATGAATAAGGATTACATAAAACAAGTCATCCAAAAAGCATTTCTAGAAGCATATAAGGCAACCGGAGGACTATCTGAAAATTAATAAGTTCTGGAGGCCCAATATAAAGAAGATAGCAATTACCGGGAAAAATACATCAGAGTAAATTGCTATTCGAAGGGAGACTGAATGACATGTTAAAGATTGTAGAAAGAAAATCAGATATTAAGCAATACCTGAAGGAGTGTACTTCTCTTAAGGTTCCTTGTGTAACGGTGTTATTTTACCGTAATTCAGCCAGGGTTATCGGAAACTATTCCAGTGTTAGTCCGGATCCGGATGAAGAAACAAAAGACCATGTATATTCGGATATAGCTAGGATTATCGAAAACTACAAAGATTACGTTGTTACCTATTCAAGCCCTACAAGCATCGGAGCATATACGGACATAAACATTAAGCCGCCGGTAGCGTATCAGTTCGCCCAGGAGCTGGACAGGTTGATGTATCATGTTGCAGGGCTTGAGTACATTGAGCCAGAGCAGCAGGATGGATATCCTGTAGTGTACCCAATTGAAGAACTGGAGCACTCGGTAAAGATATTATGTCCATACTGTGGACAGGTCCACAGACACGGTATCAGAACATTGGGCGGCCATGCTGCTAGTCACTGCTTGGAGCCATTGGAGGGTAATCATGGTTACATAATTAAGAAAAAAGAAGAAAAAGCAAGGGGACAGGTGAAGAAAGGTACTTCCAGAGATTTGGGCCCACCTGCGGTCCTCGTGAACCCCGAAATCTCAAAAGTATGACTGCAAAATTCGAAGGCACTTCCTTCCTGGGAAATGCCCAAGTGCATTTCAAATTTATATACGATGGGAATGTATTAAAACTATAGAAAACAGATTGTTTCAAGTAAATGCTGGAGTATTAGTTTCAGAATATAAAGATACCCCGAAAAGGTACAGAATTTCGGAAGTGGCAAGATATATTTCAACACAAAAAAAAGGACCTTCTTCAGGCCCAGCTCTAATTATATTTTACAGGACCTGAGGAGGGATAGCAATGAAAAAGTGCAAAAAGGCTTCTCATAATATCAAGGGATATAATGCAAATGAAAGTTATGACGTAAGTTATTATCCAAGGATGAAAGCGCTGTATCTGCAATATTGTGAGTCAATAAATATTTTGACAGCGAGAATAAAGGAACTTAACGAAACTTATAAATCGTATAAACTGACTGCTGTAGATCCGGCTAAGGATCCGGACTGTATAAAAATTAAAGTTAGAATGGTAGTATTGCTCCGTTGGAGAACTGAATTAAAGGAAGTGGCCCACGAAATAAAGGAATACTATAATCCATCACATTGGAGATCAGCAGCCTATACAATGAACATGAAAGTTACTCGAGAAGCTATTTGGGTACCGTATACAGATGATATAGATGATTAAAAAAGGAGTGGTTATTTAATCAAAGCTATTGTGAAAAACATAAGTCCTTTCCTGAGGAAAGGCAGAGGTAGCGAACCGATTTCGCTTTACATAGACAATTATTTTTGATCAAAAGGAGAGTCTGCGAATATGAAACTAAAGGATTTTAAAAATGAGCCTGATAAATACAACTTTATTGTAAAAGAGGCAAATGAGAGAGGTATTTCTGTTAATGACGAAACTGATATTTCAGATATTATTAGTAACTTCCACTCAATAAATGCGATGGCATTAAAAGCCGGAAGGATGCTTGATAAAAAAAGACAAGGTTTGATTTAGGGTTATACATACAGGGGAAAATTTCAGGGAGTTCTCCTCTGTATAGAACATTGGAGGTGACTTAAAAATGTCAGAATGCATCGAAAGATATTATTTGAATGTTGTATCAGGTGAATCCTCGCATGAGAAATTAGTCAATGAAAAAAAGGATATATCAAAGGTAAATAGTGAATGTGTCAGTAAGACGCATACAAATTTATTCACCGGTGAGAAAACCTCACTTAAAAAGCAAAAATAAAATAACAGGAGGACTGAAAAGGTATGGAGTTTAGAGAGGTTTTAAACAAAATTAGTAAGAATGCAATAGAATTTGAATGCGGATTAAATGACAAGATTACTAGCTATCAAGATGAAAAAGAAAAAATCCAGAAAAAGTTGGATAAGCTTTTTGATGATCAAGCTGTAACTGAACTGAACGGAGGAAGCTTTGAGAATAAAAAAATTGATCAGCTTAGCGCAGAAATCGTTCGACTCAATGGATTAATTTCGGCACTTGAAAGGAGAGCAAGTAAGGGATATGAGATTCCTGAAAGTGATAGGCTCGTTTTGATTAATGCTGCAGCAGAAAAATATTATACAGATACTATACAATCCATTAAAGATGATATAAGACTTGAAGAAATTAACAAGCAACTGTGGGATCTGATGGACGAACAAAAAGGAATTACACAAAGATGTTACTTCAATATAAATTCGAACTTAGATAGCGATTTTAAATGCTACAGTCCATTGGATGAGGAAGCATCAAGTAGTATTATAAGTGAGGCAAAAAGCAAAGCTGATGTCTATAATAATCCGGAATACATAAAGCTAAGAAAGGAACTTGGAAATGTAAAGACAAACTATCCGTATTTCTGGAAAAAGTTTATATATTAATTATTAATACAATATCAAATTTATGGTTTATTAACATATGGGGGAGTTAGAAGGATACTAGCTCCCTTTTAACTTCTTAATTTGCAGGATTTCTCCTTTTTATGCAGAATTATAAAAATAGGAAGGGGATGCGAAAATATATGGGAGACTCATTTAAATTGGAGAGAAGCATAGAAGAATTTTTAGTTGAAAAACCTATAGATGGATATGATTATATGCTAAGATATTTTTGCGAGTTTTTAGAGTACAAAAACATAACTGCAGCTACAACAAAAACTTTTTTTCAAGGCATTAGGTCACAAGATTTAATTGAGGCAATTGATCATTACATTGAAACTAGAAATGTAACATCCATTGGTGCCACAAACAAATATTCTTCTTGCTTGAAAGAATACTTGAATTATATAATACACAAAGAATATATCAGTAATAATGATTTAATGGCTGAATTCGGTTATAGATCATTTAATGAGAAATCTTATCGATATAAAGTAAATAAGTATATTAAAAAAAATAGTAAAATAAATAAAACACAAGGATTTGAGATGTTTGATGAGGACACTATTAATATTGTAATCCAAGAATGTAATAGTTGGCTTATGGATGAAAAAATATTATCTCGGGCAAGTACTTCATCAAAATATTTTAATAGGCTTCGATCTGCGGTTATAATAAAACTCATAATTTATACAGGAGTTTGGTACCGTGTGGTTCCAACAATTTTATTAGCTGATTTGGATATACCTCACGGCCAAATTAAGATTAATGGTTTTAACATACACTTACCAAACGATTTGGCAGATCAAATGCTAAAATTTAAAAATATTAGAGATCAAATAGTCAAAAGGTTAACGGATTCAAATAAGGAAATAAACGGGCAAGACTTTTTGTTCATTGAGTTTAGTGGAAGTACATTATCAGTAAAGACAGCTATAACTGCAAGTGCCTTAAGGGAGATTATAGAAACGAATCAGTTAACCGGTATAGTAAAATATTCAATAACCAATATGATAAAAAAGGGAATTAACCAAAGTTTAATTATGAAACTTACTGATGCGGGGAATAAAGTATATAATTGGTGCCAGGAAGAGGTTAATAAAAACATGGACATGATAGAATCTAGTAGATATATAGATTCAAAACTAAGAAGTATGAATATTTTTGACTTATTATAAGTACTTAATAGGTATATATAAGAGAGATAACATTGCTTATCTCTTTTTGCTTGCAAAAAAATGGCAGCACATAGTTAAAAGGTACTTCTGGGGGACCGACCCGGGCTGCGGTGCTCGCGAACCCCGAAAAAACGCTAGGTAAAAATTTTTTGTTGTATTTCCTTCCCAAAGGCAGTTTCTACATTAATTTAAGTTGCGGAAATTTTAGGGAAATTAATACTTGGACATACTGCCCTCTCCCTGGGGCGTAAAAGTGCAGGCAGAACCTTGCGGAAGTGAATGAATCCGTCATCTCCTTTCTAAAATGGCCGGGGACTCAATTTCCGGTCATAATACATATCAAACAAAAGAAGGTGAAATATGTCAAACAAAAGAGAGCTAGAAGCTTTAATTGTTTTAGCCGGTAAAGCCGATCCTTCTTTACAAAAAGCTATGAAAATGGCCCAAGAGAGTACCGGTAAATTAGGCAAAAACGCGGTGAAATCCGGATCCGGAATGTCAAGTTTAGGTAACATAGTAAAAGGTGTTTTCATGGGCAATTTACTCACTGGTGCAGTAACATAAGTTACTGAAAAGATAGGAGAGCTTGGCAGTGAAGGGATTGAACTTGCTTCAAATCATACCGAGGTACAGAACGTTGTTGATACAACATTTGAAAATAGTGCAAATCAAATAAACAAGTGGGCCGATACAGCACTGGAGATATATGGTCTTTCAGAGCTGCAGGCGAAACAGTATACCGGAACTCTTGGCGCTATGATGAAAAGTAGCGGTATTATGGGAAATTCACTAGTCACAATGTCAGAGGGGCTTTGTGGTTTGTCGGGTGATTTTTCTAGCTTTTTAATGTTGCCTAGGATGATGCATTTGGGGATATACAATCTGCTATGGCCGGACAAATCAAACTCAGAATTCTATTCCAAGGTGGGGAATTTTGGTGACCATGTGGATCAGCTTAGTAAGGATATAAGAACTTTAAGCTCCTTATTTGATTTTATGAATGAAATTAATATATAAAGACTGTAGGCCTCCATTGTGGGGCTTTTCTTTATGCAAGCCTCTGACATACACTGCAGAGAACTTACATTAATTGTACGAGTAGCCTTTCGCAATTGCGATACATGAGCGCCTAATATAGTGGAAAATTTTAATTATATTGAAAATGGGCTGAAAATCTTTAACTAGACTCGGAGTTCGGAAAAATTTTCTGAATTCTAACTTTGTCTAAAATTCGAAAAACATAATCTCATTTGTTAAATAATTGCATATTTTAATCAATTATGGTAAAGTTTGTTTAAAATGATTATTCTTTTTTTATGAGGTGGGTTATGAATATTACTGGATTTTCAAATGCCAGATCATCAGAATATATGGTTTTATATGACTTGTATAACCGAATAAAGCAAGAATGTAAATTCTTTTACCCGTTTTATTATCATAGAAGAAGAGATGATACAAACTTATCGCGTTTAAACAAATTGGAAAATCTTAAAGTAGTCGCGTGCTTTGCTAGACGGCCGAAAACTGACTTTGTCTTATCTTCTAATCTTATAATTACTTTTAGAAATTCAATTTTTGACCAAGTTAATCTGTTTAATAAGTTTGACATTCCTGTTTTAGCAGCATCACCAATGGGGACCGGAATAGAAGAAATAGGGTTTGGTTCAAAGTGTCAGTGGTTTAAAATTAATCCAGGTATAGAAAAAGATTACGTTGAATATGAATTTAGGGAGGGGCAAATAAAAAAGGACAAGCTTATAGACGGAATTAGAATGTTTGAAAATGATGATATACATACATTGCTGAAATCTGTCCCAAATCAAAGCTGGATAGGTATACTTGAAAAAATAGAACAATGGGATATAACATATTCAAATTATTATTTTACTTATCATAAAAAAAATCTATTCAATAGTGTCAGTGGATTAAAACCTATATTTATTGCATTGAAAACTGACTGACAGCATATACGTAACTTTAACTTACTTCTGCACTTTGAGAAGAATCACATGTATTAGTTGATTTTAGTGTGATTATTTTTTATACTTTGAGTATAGAATACTTTTTTGGAGGTGTAAGTACATGAGTTCAAGTAATTATATGCTCTTGAATCGTGTTTTTTCTCGTAACATCTTCAAAAAATTAATTGAAGACAATACAGAAGAAACCTATATTTCGGCCGTTAAGCGTTATATTAGTGATGCTGACGGCAAGGATAATCAGCAGTTAATAACCGAAATTTATAAGATTCTAAAAAATGGATACCGTAATGAATATTACTATAAAAATACATTATTGAATAAATTATTATTAGGTGTACACAGCCTCAATACCACAACAGCTCTTACGGAGGTTCCTGTTTATAAATCTAAAGCTGATTTCATTCTTATAAATGGCAAGGCTGTTGTTTATGAAATTAAAACGGAACTTGATAACTTTGACAGGCTAGACTCACAAATAAATGACTATTTTAAGGCTTTTAACTATGTTACTGTTGTTACGTCAGAATCTAACTACCAAGCTGTTGAAAATAGACTATCCTCTACACCAGTTGGGATCTATGTTCTTACCGAACGTAATTCCATAAGCAAAAAAAAGAAGCCTATTGAAAATAATGAATATTTAGATTTAAAGGTTATTTTTAAAATATTACGTAAAAATGAGTATGAAGAGATACTAAAATCTCATTACGGATATTTACCAAACGTATCTCAATTCAACTATTATAAAGCTTGTATGGATATGTTCTGTAAAATAGACACGCAATTAGTATATAAAATGTTTTTAAAAGAACTAAAAAAACGCACACGTATAAATATTGAATTGTTTAAAAGTGTGCCCTACGAATTAAAACATTTATTTTACTTTTGCGATTTTCAAAATGGTGATTATGAAAATTTAAATAACTTTTTAAAAAGTAAAATTGGAGGGTAGAAAATGTATTTTCCGTTTCTAAGGGGTCGGCAGTTTGAGTTGATAGCATTAAGAGAATTAGTTGAAAATTCTTTATTAAGTGATAAAATTATTCCGATAATCGAACCTGTCAAACTATCAGCTACTCTGAATAAAACTATTCAAGTATTTAGTGAAAAAGGCAAAGAATTAGCGTTAGTACGCAATCCACAGGTGGGTAATTTTAAATCAGATTTAGATGATGAAACAAACTCACGTTTAAAAGAGGAATTTTTTAAGTTAGTAAAATTTAATAATATTTTAGATGCACACTTTATAGGCCCTAATTCTGACAAATATTTAGAAAGACTTCATGAAAGAAAAAAAGAAATTTCGGAGATTATTACTATTTGCAATAATGAGGATTTCGTTTCAATTTTTGAAAATTTGTTTTCTGCAGAGAAGCCTAGATATAATTTAATACCTGATGAAAGCGCTTTTCGGAGGAACATAAGGCATAATAGGGTAATGATGGCAGATAAGTATAATAAGCTGTTACGAAATACTGATTATGCTGAAACAGATGATGAACCATTTTCAACAGATCATATTTATAGCTACGAGGATGGCTATGTAGGATTTTCTGATTATTCAATAATAGGTAAAGAATACAATGATACAGGCTTTGCTCCTTATGCTGTAGCCATACATATAGTGTATTTCGATAAGGATAAAAAATTAAGAATAAAGCATTTTGTTTCAGATACCAATGATGATATAAACGATCCTGCAGGAAAATTTGCCGAGGCAGTATCAAAATTAATTACTTGGAATAATACTCAAAATCTTAGTACTTACGGCATTAAAGCATTTACCCAAA
This sequence comes from Bacillota bacterium, assembly GCA_023412635.1. Lineage (GTDB taxonomy): Bacteria > Bacillota > Clostridia > Acetivibrionales > DSM-1351 > Ruminiclostridium. Next base: position 6,746 of record JAEYNI010000085.1, on the reverse strand, counting down.
TGTACGAGAATGAAATATACCCTGGATTAGGTACAGTAAAAAAACTTTCTGTGATGCATCACATTGAGCTTGTGGGTAGATATTTGGATTGGGAGAATAAATAATGATATTCTGTGTTAAATGCTTTTGCGATCCTGAACTTATTGGTACCATTGAGAGACTGGGGCAAAAAGGTAATTGTCAGGTTTGTGGTGCATCAAATGTTTATATTTATAATACAGAGATAAACTCTCAATTATCAGAACAGTTTGATGAATTTTTAGATATTTATAAGCCGGCAAGTTTGCTACCAGCTGATTACCCAAAATCTGAATTTAATCAGTTAAAATATGAATTATGTTATAAGTGGAATATTTTTAATAATATTGATCCTAAAATAGTTTATGAAATAATAACATCTACTTGCAACGAAAAGTATCAACAATCACCTGATCTTTTTGACAGTATGATAGGGATAGCTGAATTTTATGATGAGGAGTATTTACGAGATAAATCGCTCCTGAGAACAAACCATTGGGATGATTTCGTAAAATCAGTAAAAACGCAAAATAGATTTCACACTAACCTTATAAATCTTTCCATTTTAAAAAGATTCTGCTCTTTTATAAGAAAATCATATAAAAAAGGTACCTTATTTTATCGTGGAAGAATATCACCTCCACAAGGAATTTGTTTTGAAGAAATGGGTGCCCCGCCAAGTGATAAGGCTTCTGCAGGGAGAGCTAATGCACCGGGAATAAGCTGCTTATACCTTGCTAGTGATGAGGAAACGACAATTCGCGAAGTCCGTGCGGGTGCTTTCGATTACATATCTATTGGTAAATTCCAATTAAAAGAGGATATTATTATAGTTGATTTAAAATACATAGATAAAATAAGTCCTTTTATTTTAGGACTCGGATATAAAGAGTATGCAATTAATAAAGAACATCTTATTAAATTAAATAATGAAATGGGAAAGGTACTTAGGAAAAGTGATAGCGATTTAGATTATGTTCCTACGCAGTATATTAGTGATTTTATTAAAAGTATAGAACATAATGGAGAAGCTGAATATGCTGGATTAGAATATAATAGTACAATGAATCCAGATGGATATAATTTAGCTATTTTTAATCCAAATATATTTGAGTGTGTGGAAGTAAATACATACCAGATTAAAGAGTTAGGGTATAAGTACATAAGAGTTGATAATAAATTTTGAGTGGTCAACTCTTATTTTTCTGGGGACTGTAAGCCATAAAGAATCCGCAGCTCTTTGTATGTCAGTCATGCCCCCAGTATTTTACCGAGCTTTGAAGCCTTTGAAACGCTCCATGGCGTTTCATGAAGGTCAGCTCCCTCGCCAGCTCTTAGCAGTGATGTTTAATACTCTGGTAAACCAGGCCCTCATTTATACTTCCAGATCAGGATACCTCAAACCGTGGAATACTACCCTTTTTGATTCATCAAAAACCTCTATGCAATAGTTTAAAATTTTCGGCCTCTGCTGACTATACCTTCTGGGAGGAGAGTCTTCTCATTCATACTGTAAAGGTTCTATAATTTATAATCAAACCTGAACAATAATATTGTCATTTTTTATCTATAATAGTTGGAATATAAATGTAGAACATGTTACAATTTAAATATTCTACAAATATTGGAGTATGTAATATGAACTTAAGGGACGAAATTGATATTGAACTTTGGGAAGTTGTAGAAAAAAATTATTGCAATGAAAGCTATTCAAGTGCAATTATTGACTCTATTCACTTGTTAAGTGAAACGATAAGAAATAAAACCGGTCTTGAGGGTGATGGAGCCAGTCTTATCGGCCAAGCTTTTGGTTCTGATAATCCCAGAATCAAAATAAATAATTTACAAACTGATTCTGAAAAAGATGCTCAAAAAGGCATACAAGAAATACTAAGAGGTATTTATTCATCTATACGTAATCCGCGTAGTCATGGTAAAATCAATGATACCAAACGAGATGCTGATGCAATAGTCCTTTTCATAAATTATATTCTAAATATAATAAATATATCTAAACTGAGTTTTGATGTTGAAAGTTACTTGAAACTTGTTTTTGACGAACATTATGTTAAGACCAATACATATGCAGAGTTACTTGTTGCAGAGATACCGAGACGTCAAAGAGCAAACATTGCCATTTCAGTTATTCTGAATAGAAAAAGAGGAGATATTTATAATTTATCATATTTCCTATCTGCAGTTTTCAATAGTTTAGATGAGTTAGAAATTGATAGAGTTTATAAGATTATTAGTGAAGAGCTTCAACTTGTAGATTCGGAAGAAGAAATAAGAATCTTCTTAAAAATATGCCCAGGTAAGTACTGGTGTAAGATTAAAAAACTTGTTAAGATCAGGATAGAAAATATTATTTTACAAAGTGTTATTTCAGGTAGATATGATTCAGAAAAGAAAAAATGCAATTTTGGAAGCTTAGGCACATGGGTTACAAAGGAGCATTTGTTTAACTTTGAAGATCAGGATATATGGACCAGAACACTAGTAAAGAAACTTACTTCTGATTCGGAGTCAGAGCTGTTATATGTAGATAAATATTTTTGGAATAGTCTTTGTATCATCAATCGTGATAATATCAATTATTCAATAAAAAATTATATTAAGAAGGGGCTCGATTCTAACAATGAGTTTATAAAGGATAAACTTAAAAATATTCTTGGATGGGAAGAAGAACATCCCTGGTGGCAGGAATTTGAGCTAGAACTCCTTAAACATCCAGATATTGTTGTCTGTGATGATTTACCCTGGTAGATGTTATGACTATTTACTATTAAACCAGTATCTAACTACTATAGGCGTTATAATATATCTTGCTTTGATATAGCACTTTTGTACCAGGATATTGCAGAGAAATTCTGTGGAGTGAACGATTGCAAGTTGTAACAAATTGTTAGGACATAAATTATAAAAATCCATGAGGTATTCTATATTCTCAAAATTTTTGGATATCAATTTTCAATCATGTTTCAGAAAATTTCGGAATGATAGAGAATGTTAATGGGAGAACGCTCCCGACAGTCAGTGATTCTTAGATTCACGATGTTTTTTGAGTATATTAAGGAATCCAATTTCAGGCGTTACCATTTGCCAAATGCATTTGGCAAACCGGTTCAAGTATTCGGCATGTGGAACAGTTTTTTAGCAATTCGATCTGCTCATTATAGGTTTGGAAAAATTTTCCGAACTCTAATTTCTTTATCTTCACAGTTGTCGAAATTTTCGACAACTCTGATATTATGGAAATTTTCCACAATATAATTATGATGATTATTATCAATAGTAGGCGTTGTCAAAAATTTTGACAACTATATCCACTTGAACCATGGGATAAGTACTTTTTAGCACCGGCCCCATTCTTGCATTAGTGCTATCGTTTATAATAAGTGATCCTGTTTTTTACCCACTATTTCTACTACTTCCCAGCTGTCATAAAACAAACTTATGCTCAATTTTGAGCGAAACTTTTGAGAAAGGTATTACAAAAAAAGATCCGGACAAGAATGATTAACATTATCTAGGAGATTTTTACATTAATAGATATGTTGTCCGAAATTCGGAAGACATCGATATTGTGGAAATTTTCCATAATAATATTATTGTGATTATTTATTTATTGTTGATCCTTCAGGTGCTCAACGGCGGCGTTGTCAAAATTTTTGACAACCCAATAATATCACCGAACGGTTCGGTAATTTAACAGATTCAGAAGAAATTCAACTATCACTACCGTTTGACAAATGCATTTGTCAAATTGGTTCAATCGTTGGGCTTATGGAACGGTTTTTTGCCATTCTATCTGCTCATTATAGGGTCGGAAAAATTTTCCGAACTCCAATTTTTTTAAAGTAAATTTGCTTTACCTTCGCTGTTGCCGAAATTTTCGGTAACTCTACTATGTAAAAAAAGTGTGTTCTGAATTATCAAGGGCTAATCATCTGAAATAAAAATTAATATTCTCGCCAGTATACTTTAGTGTACAAATGAAAATATAGAATTGAAAGGAGATGATACTATGAAAAACAAAGAAAGACCATATTATTACAAGACATTAAAAGTATTAGCCGCTGAAAATGATCTGACTGATGCTGAAATGGCTAAAATAGCAGGTATGGCCTATAGTACGTATTCTGATAAAAAGAGAGGAAAAATCCGCTGGTTTGATGATGAAATGGTTAGAATTTGCAAATATTTTAATCGTTCCATATATGGACTTTTTTGGGCAACAGAAATAGAACCAAACTGAATATCTATAGCCTATTCCAGTATCAGGTGTAGGCTATTATTTTACCGATTCTAAACTGGAAATTTAGCCTAAAATGGTATTGACTTATTGGATATCCAAATATATAATATAATTAATGGATATCCAATAAGTTGTTGGGAGGTGACAAGATGACGCCAAGACCGAAAAGTGAAACACCGAGAAATGAACAATACAGAATTAGAATGACGTCAGAGGATAAAAAAATATTAGAGTACTGTTGTGAAAAAACTGGCCTAACGAAAGCTGAGGTCATAAGGAAAGGAATAAATATAATTTATTCTGATTTAAAAAGCAAAAGTAATGAAAAATAATAATAGCCCCTGTGGACTTTGGACGGTTACAGGAGCTATCGCAAAACCCATCCCTTAAGGATAAGCTCAACATCATTATATCATTTCTTGAGCTTCCTTCAAGGGTTAAAAAAGAAGGAGGACTATCTATGTCAAAATCAATTAGTTTTATAAACATTAAAAAAGAGTATCTGGATGTAAATTATCATCCGCTAAAAGATGAAAAGCTGCTGCAGAGGTACTCCGGCAAAGACGTTGTTATTTATGATGAACGCCGGGGGAATGCAATAAGAGTAAGAGCAGTGACGGTTCTGTTCCTGGTGTACTACATGGATGAATACTCAACCATAATAGTTTTGAATTGAATGGAGGAAATGATATGTTAATAAATAAATCAATTATTGAAGCGAGGGCATATGAGGCCATTAATTCAGATATTAATGATAAAGATTATCAGAAATTACGTAATGATGCCTTTGAAGCGCAAAACAGGATTAAGGAATTAATTCCTGATGATAGGCAAGACCAATTCTTTAAAATATTCATTGATTTTGAAAATGCAATAATTCAAACCGGCTTTATAGAAAATGAGGAAATGTACAAGCAAGGCTTTAATGATGGTCTTGAAATAGCTGCACGATTATTAAAGATTAACATGTAAATTATTAATTACAAATGATGAAAATATTAGCACACAAAAGCATGAGCCAGTTAATACTGGAGACTTAACACATCTAAATTAAATAGGAGGCTTATGCCATGAAAGTTAGAATATGTGATACTAAAAGACTTGATTTCTTAGGGGCCCAAGTAAAACTATATATTCCCGTATGTCAAGGCGAAGAGACTGAATTAGTGCTTACATTAAGCAAAGCTGATGAACTGGGTAAAGACACTATAGCAAAACTTAAAGCCATAAAATGCAAAGGCTATTATATATTAAAGCTTGTACGAATAATTAACCGGGTTACTCAATCGGAAATGGCAAGATATCTGTCGATATCATTGAGTACATACAGGCATAAAGAAAATCATAATAAAGGTTCAGATTTTTTTTTAGATGAGATTGTTGTTATATGTAAAAAGTTTGATATGAGCGCAAGCTTGTTATTTTATAAGAATGAAATTATACGAATAGCATAAAAACAATTTTGGAAGCAGATCAAACCTGCTTCCTTATTTTTAACAGTGTAGTGATAATCCGAAGCTTGCGATACTCGCTACAGAATAGGAGTTTAAATGTTTCTTAAAGTTAATAGGTGTAAATAAATACTTACTGCTATTTTGGTGACAAAGGCCAACCGGTCTGAACAGGTATAATATATAATTTCAGCCTGGCCGAGAATCGAAGGGCCGGATCCATTATAAAGCCGACAATTCTTACGACGCTGGGGAGCTATACTCTGAATGAATATGAACCTGTTAAATATACTTATGGATCCAATATATTTGGAATGAGCGTGAGGAAGCCTTCGGTCAAAAGTTATGATGTCATGGACGAAACAAGTTTCAGGAAAGTTCAGCCGGAGAACACAGTAAGGTTTTATCATACATTAACCAAGAACCTCCGGGGGCAGCTGCCAATTTTTCCAATCCTCAAGAGCAGATGAAGCACTATTGTGCTCAGGTCATGCAGATCGTACCACTATACTCACTGGAGGACTATAAGTCGTACATGAAAGAGCAGGTCAAGGAGATACTGAAGCAAGAAACTACCGCCGGCAAGCCTGAAGGATTTCAAAAGCTACTTGCCGGGTCTGCAGGTTATGATATAAGTGATTACGTCTCTCCAGGTTCTGACGACCTATTAATCGGTTACAGGAACAGGCTATCAATTCATTAGGATTATGATTTCAAATTATCTTAGTGAGTACCAAAATTTTTTCTTTAACACTACAAGAAGATCATATATGATTGTTCAAAATTGGAACAAACATTGTCGGTAAGATTTTATTTATTTTAAGACCTGTCGGTAAAATGTCGGTATTTGAATAAAATAAAAGAAGTACCAAACTCCATGAGGATTGGTACTTCTGGTACGCCCGACACGATTCGAACGTGCGACCTGCGGTTTAGGAAACCGACGCTCTATCCTGCTGAGCTACGGGCGCGTAAATAATAAGACTCTAACGTTAAAACATTATATCATGAATAGCAAA